>JAVJNT010000001.1:1500000-1631019 GCA_040217175.1 Phycisphaerales bacterium
CGGCCTGCTGGCGTGCCTCCTCGAGCAGCCGGCCCGCCTGGGCCGAATCCCCACCAGAACCGATGACCATGTCGAGAGCGCTCGGCGACGAACTGGAACTCAAGGCGAGACCTCCAACGGGAAAAGGGGACGCGACGGGTGGATCGCGATTCTAGGCGGCCCCGGCTGACGCCTCTCCCGTCGGCCGCCGGCGGCTCAGACCGTGATCTGGTCGCCCGACAGCTTCATCCGCTTCCACGCCCCCATCCGGAAACGCACCAGCAGACAGATTCCCAGCACCACGATGTAGGCCGACGCGAAGATCCAGGGGCCCAGGGCGCCCCACTGGGGCACGAACTCGACCGCCAGGTGCCCCCCGCCGACGATCAGCAGCCACGACAGGCCGATGGTCAGCACGCTGGGCACCAGGGTGTCGCCCGCGCCGCGCAGGGCCCCGGTCGTCGTGACCGCCACCGCGTCGAACACCTGGAAGACCGCCGCGGCGATCAGGATCATCGAGCCCACGCGGATGAGCTCGGCGGCGCTCTCCTCGGCCATGTCGGCCGTCACGAACAGCGCCATGAGCTCGTGGCGGAACAGGATGAAGCAGGTCGCGCACGTGCCCATGTAGCCCACGCCCAGGGCCATGCCGAGCCACGCCCGCTTCTCGGCCAGGTCGAGCCGGCCCATGCCGATGAGCCGGCCCACGATGGCGGTGATGGCGATCGACAGCCCCACGGTCGGCATGAACGAGAGGCTCATGTACCGCAGCGCGATCCACCCCGCCGCCTGCTGAACCTCGCCGAAGCGACCGGCCAGGCCCACCAGGAGATAACCGAAGCAGATCATCTCGTTGACAAACATCAGCCCCGCCGGCGTGCCGATGCGGAGGATCTCCTTGATGGGCTTCCAGTTGGGCCGCCAGAGCGTGCGCGTGTCGAACTGGTTGTGCCAGTGCGGCAGCAGGAAGATGATCATCGGCACGATGAATTCGATCGCGCCGCCCATCACCGTGGCGATGGCCGCGCCCGTGAGACCAAGCTCGGGGAAGCCGAGCAAGCCGAAGATGAGCACCCAATTTCCCACGATGTTCACCGCGTTGCCCGCGAGGGCGGCGACCATGGGGATCACCGGCTTGTGCATGCCGAAGAAGTACTGCGCCACCGTGCGCGCAGCCATCGGGAAGATGGCGCCCATGATGACGATGCCGGCGTATCGGCTCTCGAGCGCTACGAGCTCGGGTGCGTGCCCCAACGCGCCGTACACCGTCGGCAGCAGCGGCACCAGGCCCAGCAGCAACGCCGCGGCGCACACCGAGATCCACATTTGCGCCCACACGTACCGCGCCCCGATGCGCGGCGTGCCCGCGCCCAGGTTCTGCGAGACGAAGCTCGAGACCACGCCGGCCATGCCGATGACCAGCGAGATAGGGATCCAGGCGAGCATGCCGCCGTTGCCCAGGGCGCTGACGTAGATCGGGTCGTCTCCCCAGCGCGTCACCATGATCGTGTCGACGAACTGCATCGCCGAGTAGCTGACCATCTGCACGATGCTCGGCGCGGCAATGAACAGCATGTCCAGCAGCGGGTGCCGCATGAACTCGCGTTGCTCTTCTGGGGCGCCTGGCAGCGACATGGGGCGTGGCTTCCGCAACGCCCGGGGGCGCCGCTACGGGGGGGAGGTGGCGCGTGCGGCCGCGAGCTTCGCCGCCAGACGCAGGGCCGCGGCCATCGAGCCGGCGTCGGCCACGCCCCGCCCGGCGATGCCGAACGCGGTTCCGTGGTCTGGGCTGGTTCGCGGCACGGCGAGCCCCAAGGTTATGTTCACCGCCTCGTCGAAGGCCACCAATTTCAGCGGCGCGAGGGCCTGATCGTGGTACATCGCCACCACGATGTCGAAAACGCCGCCCGGCCGGCGGGCATCGCGGAAGACCGTGTCGCCCGGCAGCGGGCCGGTGACGTCAACGCCCCGGCCCTGCGCCTCGGTGATCGCCGGAGCCACGATCTCCAGGTCTTCGCTGCCCAGCGATCCGCCCTCGCCGGCATGAGGATTCACGCCCGCGACGGCCACACGGGGCGACTCGATGCCCAGATCCCGGCAAAGATTCGCGGCCAGCTCGATGACGTCGAGTACCCTCGGTGTCGTAATAGCCTCGGGCACGGCACGCAGGGGCACGTGCGCCGTGACGAGGGCCACCAGCAGCGGCCGGCTGACGAACGCCATCGCGTGCCGGCCCGTCGCCAGCCGCTCGGCCAGCAGTTCGGTGTGCCCCAGGTGGGCGCCGAGACCGGCCATCACCCAGGCCGCCTTGCTGATGGGGCCGGTACAGATGGCGTGGGCGCGGGCCGGATGATCCTCGGGCAGGGCCGTCGAGTCGATGGCGTGCAGCACCTGGGCGTGGCTGATGGCCCCGTTACGGGCGTCCGGCTCGTGGGCGAAGGGCAGGCCGTCGTCGCGATCGCCGAGCTGGCACACCGTGACGGGCTCGGCCGGATCGACCGCGTCGATCGAGTCGACCACCGGCCAGTCGTGTCGTCCCAGGGCTCGGGCAGGGCCGTAGATGACCACGCGAGCCGCCTCGCCCGCGCCACCCCGGAGTGCGGCGCAGAGCACTTCCGGCGCGATGCTGCCCGGATCGCCCATCGAGACCGCGATGCAAGGACGTGACAGCGGCTGATCCATCGCCAATGGTACGAGAATCGCCCCGTATGCACCTCCTGGGATTCCATGAAGGGGATCTCACCGCTCGGCGGAGGCTGGAAACCCGGCGGCTACCATCCTCGATGGATATCACCACGCTTTCTGCCCCCGCGTCGCGAGCCGCGGCCATCCTGGCGCTCGCGGGCGTCATCGTCATCGCCGGCTGCGAGAATTCGTCGCAGAACGGCGGCGAGGCCGGTTCAACCGCCACCGGCTCGACGCCTGCCGAGGCGAGCCCGACCGACCAGGACCGCCCCACCACCGAGCAGCCGTCGGACGACGCCGCGTCCGAAGCCACGCCCGACCCCGAGCCCACGGACGAACCATCAGCCGAGACCGAGCCCGGAGCGGGTACCGAGTCCGATCCAACGCAGCCGTTCACCGAACTCGGCGTCACCGACGTCCAGATCGGCGACGGCGCCGTGGCGGAGATGCAGGACACCGTCACGCTCCACTATCGCGGAACGTTCCGCGAGAGCGGCGAAGAGTTCGATTCGAGTTACAGCCGCGGCGCGCCGTACACGCTGCCGCTGCGTCAGTTCGTGCCCGGCTTCAGCCAAGGCGTCGCGGGCATGAAGGTCGGTGGCAAGCGCCGCATCGAGATCCCGTATGCCCTGGCCTACGGCGAGCGAGGCAGCCCGCCGACGATCCCGCCGCGGTCGGACCTGGTCTTCGAAGTCGAGCTCGTCGGCGTCGAGAAGCCCGAGCCGCCCAAGAAGCCCGACCTGGCCACCGAATTCGAGGGAGAGCCGCAGGACCTCGGTGATGGACTCGTCGTCCGCGACATCGCCGTGGGCGAGGGCGAGAACGGCGTCAAGCCCAACGCCAAGGTGTTCGTGCACATCTTGGGCGTGAATGCGGCAACCGGCGAGCAGTTCGCTTCGAGCCGCGAAGCCGGCGCGCCCCAGCAGCTCGACCTGGGCGAGCCCCGCATGCTGGCGGGCCTGGCACGCGGCATCGTGGGCATGAAGCCGACGGGCACGCGCCGCATCGAGGTGCCAGCCGCGTTGGGCTTCGGCCCGCAGGGCATGGGCGAGGTCCTGCCGCCCGACAGCGACCTCGTGTTCGAGGTCGAGCTGCTGAGCATGGCCAATCCACGCGAGCTGAGCACCGAATGGGTCCGCGAAGAAACCCGCGAGAACGGCATGATCGTCCGCATCGTGCGTGAGGGCGACGCCGAGGCCGACCCCATCCCCGCCGGCGGCATCGCCGTGCTCCACACGATGGGAGCCCTCGAGGACGGCACCGTCTTCGACTCGACCTTCGACCAGGGCCAGCAGGCCGTCGTGCCGCTTGAGCAATCGGTCATCGAGGGCTGGGCCATGGGCGTCGAGGGCATGAAGCCCGGCGAGGTCCGCCAGTTCGTCGTGCCGTCCGAGCTTGGCTTCGGCGAAGAAGGCCAGCCGCCCGTCGTTCCGGCGGGCGAGACGCTGACCTTCGAGGTCGAGCTGTTCGACTGGCGCATGCCGCGGGAGTTCTCGACCGAGTTCGTCGGCGAGGCCCAGCAGGTCGAAGAGGGCATCACGATCCGCGACGTCAGCATCGGGGAGGGACCCGAGGCCGCCGAGGGCCAGATGGCCGTCATCAACTACCTCGCGCAGCTCCCCGACGGCACGGTCGTCGCCAACACCTTTGACAGCGGCGACATGCAGGTCGTACCGCTCGACGGACAGTCGCCGCTGCCGGGACTGCGAAAGGCGATGGTGGGCATGAACGTCGGCGGCGTACGTCGCGTCGAACTCGCAGCCGACCAGGCCTTCGGGGCCCAGGGCAACCCGCCGCTGGTGCCCGCCGACACGCCCATCACCTTCGAGGTCGAACTGATGGCGGTGCAGTAATCAGCGCAAGCCGACGACAGTTGATCGATTGCCCGGGATGGCCCGGGTGGAAAGGAAACCGATTCGCATGACCGAACGACAGGAATTGGCCGGCGGCCTTGTCGCCGAAGACGTCGAAGTTGGTACCGGGGCCGAGTGCCCGCACGGCGCGACCGTCAAGGTGCACTACCGCGGCACGCTCGAGGACGGCACGCAGTTCGACTCGAGCTACGACCGCGGCGAGCCCATCACCTTCCCGCTGGGCAGCCTCATCCAGGGCTGGCAGATCGGCATCCCCGGCATGAAGGTCGGCGGCAAGCGCCGCCTCGAGATTCCTTATGGCCTGGGCTACGGCGAGCGCGGCGCTCCCCCGAGCATCCCGCCGCGCGCGAACCTCGTCTTCGACATCGAACTGCTCGACGTCAAGTAAACAAGCGACGAACTTCGTTCAGGGCCCGGACGCGAGTCCGGGCCTTTCTCATGGGTACGCCTGGCGTGTTGGTCGCAGCATGATCTCGCTCAGGTGAACGCCTGCGGGCTGGCCGCAGGCGAACATGATCGACCGCGCGACATCGTCGGGCGTCAACACCGGCGCCATCGATTCCATGAACTCGCCGAAGGCCTTGGGGTCGTACCCCGCCGCCGACTGGAACTCGCTCGCAACCACGCCCGGCTCGATGGTTGTGACGCGTACGCCTCTGGGCCCGGCCTCGCGCCGCATCGCCTCGGCCATCATGTGCACGGCCGCCTTCGCAGCGCCATAGAAGCTGCTGAACGGGCTCAGGTTCCGCCCGACCGTCGAGCCCAGCACAACGACATCACGCGGCTGTTTCGGCGGCCCGGTGTACTCGCCGATCTCGGCGAACATCCGGTGCAGCGAGGCCCGCATGAGCTTCGCCGCCGCCAGCGTGTTGACCCGCAGCACGTCTTCCCACTCGGCCTCGTCCGAGTCGAGCGGCGAACCACGTAGCCCGCGGCCCGCGTTGGCGATGACCAGGTCTGCCTCGCGTCCACCGGCCTTCTTCGCGGCCTCGAGTATCGCCTCGATCACTCCGGGCTCGGCTGCATCGCCGGCGACGGGCTTCACGCGATCGGTGTCGATCTCGACGAGTTCGTCGAGTCTTCCGGCTCGCCGCGCGTTGACGACGACCACGGCGCCCTGCTCGGCCAGCATGCGCGCACAGGCCATGCCGATGCCCGCACTGGCTCCGGTGACGATCGCGACGCGGTCGTTGAAGTTGCTCATGGCCGGACGGTAGCCCCGCCCGACTAGTTCGTGATGCGGTTGATGAACCCGCTCATGCCGCCGCGCATCGCGTCGATCTCGCTGTTGAAGCGCCGCTCGTCGATGTCTTCGCCGATGTTCGTCGTCAGGTCGATGCGGAAGTACCGCCGCGTCTCGGGCCGATCTCGCACGCCAGGAGGCACGCTGTACCCCACCACCGAGCGTTGGCTCGGGGTCGTCACGATCGGGACCATCCACTGCCCGCCCTCGTCGGCGCGCACGATGCGCGGCCGATCGGGATCGCGGTCGTACAGCACAACCGTGGCGCCAGGTAGCGTCTGGCCCTGCAGCATCTCCGTGCGTCGGGCGCTGATGAAATTGCCCGAGAAGCCCAGCGAAACCTCGCTGAGCGAGAGCTGCAGCCGCCGGCCGGGCGCGATGGGCTGGCCCTGGAGCGCCTCGAGGCTCTTGTGCAGCTTGGACAGCCCCGTGAAGCTGTCGACCACGATGTTGGCCGTGTAGTCGCGGACCTCGACGCCCGCCAGCGAGTCCATCGTGGGCGGGCCGGCGTCGAAGCTGGGCTTCATCGCCATGCGGTTGCTCACCTTGTGGTGGCGGATGACGACCGGCCAGATCTGATCCCACTCGCTACGGGTCACGCGGCTCCGACCGCCCGTGGCGTCGCCCTGCACCACCACGGCCCGCACGTTGCGGAAGTTCAGCGTGACCGGCAATTCAGACTTACGGACGCAGCCGGCCAGCGGGGCGAACACCAGGAGCATCGCCAGAATACCGAACAAAATGGTGACGCAACGCGGCCGATTGATCTCGCGGGCCGTGAATGACGATTGGGTCAGAGTCATGTGACCTTTTGCCGGCGGAGGCCGGCGGAGGGGGCGTGGCGTGCGGCAGCGTCCCGACGACGGCGCGGGACGCATCGGAGGCTTATCGGCCGAAATTGCGCGTCGGGGCCAGAGTTCGGTCGAGCCTCTCGACAACCCTCATGCGACCGGCGCGAGGGTGCGATAATGGGCCTTGCCGGTGGATCGGGCCGAACTCGGACGGTCCGCCGATCGTTGGAAGGGCTCGACTTCGATTGGATCGTGTCGGACGAGCGTGGGAAGGGGCAGCGGATGATCACCAGCCAGGCGGGCACACGACGGATTTCGACCAGGGGCGGCCTTGCCGTCGCGCTGGTCGCGCTCGGGCTGTGCCTGGCCGCATGCGGATCGGGCTCGTCGGCCAAGAAGCAGGCCCGCCAGACCGCCGCCAACGACGCCGCCGACCAAGCCACCGCGTACGTCCGACTGGGCGACGCACGAGCGGCGCTGAGAGAGTTCGAGCGCGCCATCGAACTCAACCCGCTCATGACCCGCGCCTACGTCGGAGCGGGCGATGCCGCGCGGGACCTGGACGATCCCGTCGCCGCCGAAGAGTTCTACAACCAGGCGTCCGAGCTCGACCCCGACAACCCACGCATCCACTTCAAGCGCGGCCAGGTGCTGCAGGCGCTCAACCGCGTGAGCGAGGCCATCCGCGCGTACCTCACGTCGCTCGAGCTCGACCCCACCGACGTACCGGCCAACATCAACGTCTCGGTCGCGTACATGCAGGCCGAGGAGCCGCGCCTCGCACGGCCGTTCGCCGAGCGCGCCGTATTCGTCGACCCCTATAGCGCCGCGGCCCGCATCAACCTGGGCTCGATCTACGCCGCCCTCGACGAGCACCGCCGGGCCGTCGACGAGTATCAGCAGGCCGCCGAGCTCGTCGATCCGATCCCGGCCGAGCTGCTGGTGAATCTGGCCGAGAGCCTGCGCGTGCTGGGCGAGGATGCCCAGGCGGTCAACGTGCTCGACCAGCTCCTGCGAGAGAATGAGTCGGCCCTGGCTTGGGAACGCCGCGGGGCCGCGATGTTCCGCTTGAGCGACTTCGAGGGCGCCGCCACCAGCTTCGAGCGGGCGCTCGAGCTCGACGGCGAGCACTACCCGGCCCTCAACGGCCTTGCGGTGCTCCGCCTCAACGAGTACTTGCGGAGCGGCCAGACCGATCCGGTTGCCCTGCAACAAGCCCTCGACCACTTCCGCAACAGCCTGCGGATCGAGCACCGCCAGCCGAAGGTGCGTGAGCTGCTCAGCCGCTTCAGCTAGGCCGTACCGAGGCCACCGATCGCCGCAGGCCGCCCGCAGGGCGGTTTTTTTAGTGCTTGTCCGCAACGCGGATCGGGCCGGGGCACCTTTCCGGGCAGAAGCCCGACGAAACCCGATACCGGAGACCCGTGAGATGCGAAGCACGACGACGATCGTGGCCCTGGTGACCGCAAGCGTCACCGCCACCACCCTCGCCCAGACCACCCAGCCCGAGCCCAGCGTGTTCCGCGTGCCCGGGGGCGTCGAGTTCACGCTGAACAACGCCGGCGCCAGCGACTATCTCTTCAACTGGTCCGATGCCGGCGGCGCGTTTGTCGACGAAGTGGACCCGACGTTCATCCTGACCGCGGGCGAGACGTACCTGTTCCGCCGCCTCACCGGCGCCCACCCGTTCGTCATCACCGACGACACCCTCGAGGTGACCGGCGGCGACGGTACGTACCGACGCGTCACGACCGACGGTGCCGTCATCGATGCCGCCACGCTCAAGCCCATCGACGCCTTCACCGCCGATCCGGCCCCGACCGACGACTTCATCGAATGGACCCCCTCGGCCGACGACGTGGGGCAGTATTACTACACCTGCCGCGTCACGGGCCACCGTGGCATGACCGGCTCGATCATCGTCGAAGCGGCCGACGCCTGCCGGGCAGACCTCGACGGCGACGGCGATCTCACGATCTTCGACTTCCTGGCCTTCCAGAACCTGTTCGACACGGGCGACCCGCTGGCCGACTTCGACGGCGACGGCGAGCTGACGCTGTTCGACTTCCTGGCCTTCCAGAACGAGTTCGACGGCGGCTGCCCGTAAGCGCCGCGTCGACCCCAGGACCAAGCGGGGCCATGGTGCGAGCCCGGATCCCCTTCGATCCCGAGGAAGGGCCCGGGCTCGCGCCAGGTGATTGCTCCTACAGATCGCTCACGCCGCCCTCCGCGGCTGCCACGACGTTCCGCAGCAGCATCGCAACGGTCATCGGCCCAACGCCTCCCGGCACGGGGCTGATGAAGGCTGCCTTCTGCTTGACCTCTTCGAACGCCACGTCGCCGACCGTCTTGGTCGAACCATCGTCTTGGGCGACCCGGTTGACGCCGACGTCAACCACGACCGCGCCGGGCTTGACCCAATCGGCCTTGACGAGCTCGGGCACGCCCGCAGCCGCGATCACCACGTCGGCCGTACGGGCGAGCTCGGCCGCCCCTTCCGTGTGCACGTTGCAGCTGATGACGGTGGCCTCCTGCTGCATCAGGAGCACGGCGATCGGCTTGCCCACCACGTCGCCCGCCCCCACCACGACGCACCGCGCCCCCTTGAGCTCGACGCCCGTCGAAAGCACCATGCGCAGCGTTGCCAGGGCCGTGCACGGCGCCAGGCTGCTGCGGCCGTAGACGACGTTTCCGATGTTGGCCGGGTTGACGCCCTCGACGTCCTTGTCCGGATCGATCCGCCGCTGGACCTCGTAGGCATCCACGCCCTCGGGCATGGGCAGGTGCACCATGATGGCATGGCACTCGTCCTTGGAGTTCAGCAGCAGCACGCGGCCGGCGATCTCGTCGAAGCCGGCGTGGGCGTGGAGCGTGTGGAGTCGATAGCCGATGCCCAGCGCTTCGCAGGTCCGCTGCTGGCTGTCGGCGTACTGCCTCGCGGCGCTGTCGCCGTCGTCGACGAGCAGGGCGTCGAGCCGGACGGGCCGGCCCTGCGACTGGAGCGCGGCGGCGCGCCGCGCGATCTCGTCGCGGTAGCGAGCGGCCAGGGCCCTGCCGTCGATGATGGTTGCCTCGGGCACGTGGCATCGTACCTTGCCTCGCACCACTATGCTGGACGCACGATGGCCAAGAAGGACGAGCATGCCCGCATCGCCGAGCTCCGCGACCTGCTGACGCGGGCCAACCGGGCCTACTACGCCGACGCCGACCCCATCATGAGCGACACCGAGTTCGACCGGCTGCTCGAGGAGCTGGCCGGGCTCGAGGCGAAGCACCCTGACCTTGCCGACCCCGCCAGTCCGACGGTGCGCGTGGGCGGCGAGCCGATCGAAGGCTTCGAGACGCGCAATCACGCCGTCCCGATGATGAGCATTGACAACACCTACAACGAGGCCGAGGTTCGGGCCTGGGTCGAACGGGTCACCAAGGCGATCAAGTCCGGCGGGGGCGGCAACGCCGAGGCGGACCGCTTCGTGTGCGACCCGAAGGTCGACGGCGTCGCGGTCAGCCTGCGCTACGAGAAGGGCGAGCTGGCGTACGCCCTCACCCGAGGCGACGGAGCCAGCGGCGACGACGTGACCCACGCCGTGCGCACCGTCCGCGCGATCCCCCTGCGCCTCAACGCACCCAAGGAGCAGGTGCCCGACGTGCTCGAGGTCCGCGGCGAGCTGTTCATCCCGCTGTCGCAGTTCGCCCGCATCAACCGCGAGCGGGCCGAGGCGGGCGAGGCGCCGCTCATGAATCCGCGCAACGCGACGGCGGGCACCATCAAGATGCTCGACCCAACGGTGGCGGCCGATCGAAAGCTGGGCTTCGTCGCCCATGGCAGGGGTGAGGTCGACGACGGCTTTGCCGAGTCATTCAGTCAGTTCATGAAGCAGGTCAAATCGATGGGGATGGCAGTGAGCCCGATGGCCACGACCGCTCGCGACGCCGACGCGGTGCTCGCGGCCATCGAGCAGTTCAACGAAGATCGCCACGACCTGGACTACCTGACCGACGGCATGGTCGTGCGCGTCAACCGCTTCGAGCAGCAGGAGCTGCTGGGCTACACGAGCAAGAGCCCGCGGTGGGCCATCGCATACAAGTACGCCGCCGAGCGCGCGACGACCGTCATGTTGGGCGTGGAACACCAGGTCGGCAAGACCGGCAAGATCACGCCCCGCGCCACGATGGAGCCCGTGCTGCTCGCCGGCACCACCGTGCAGCACGCCACGCTGCACAACTACGGCCAGATCGCCCAGAAGGACATCCGCATCGGCGACACCGTCGAGATCGAGAAGGCCGGCGAGATCATTCCGTACGTGCTGGGCGTGGTGGCGTCGGCGCGGTCGAAGGACAGCACCAAGATCAAGCCGCCCAAGAAGTGCCCGGCGTGCGGCGGCGTCGTCGAGATCGAGCCGACCGAGGCAGCCGGCAACCCGAAGCTGGAGACGACGCGCCGCTGCGTCAACCCCGAGTGCCCCGCCCAGGTCCGCGAGAAGCTCGTGTGGTTCGTGGGCCGCCGGCAGATGGACATCGACGGGCTGGGCGAGAAGACCATCGACCTGATCCGCGAGAGCGACGACATCCCGCTCGGGCACTTCTCGGACATCTTCCGCTTGCACGAGCACGAGGAGGCGCTGCGAAACCTGGAGGGCCTAGGCGAGAAGTCGGTGCAGCAGATGCTCGACGGCATCGAGGCCTCGAAGGGCCGCGGCATGGCCCGCGTGCTGGCGGGGCTGGGCATCCGCCACGTGGGCGAGAGCACGGCCAAGTCGCTCGCGCGCGTGTTCCCGTCGGTCGATGCGTTGCTCGAGGCCGAGGCGTGGCAGCTCATGCCCACGGCCCTGAACTCGATGAGCCAGGCCGAGCGTGAGCGGCTGACCGGCTCGCCCGACAAGCTCGACGACCCGCCCGAGACCGGGCTGGGCGCGTTGACGGCACCGATCGTGCACGAGTACCTGCACTCGAAGGCGGCGCGCGAGACGTTCGATGCGTTGCGAGAGGTCGGCGTCGATCTATCGAGCAAGGACTACGTCGATCCGGCCGAACGACAAGCGATCGCGTCGGCCGACAACTCCTTCGCCGGGCGCACCTTCGTGATGACCGGCTCGCTGGAGCGTTTCGAGCGGAACGCGCTCAAGGATGTGCTCGAGGGGCTGGGCGCGAAGGTCTCGGGCTCGGTCAGCAAGAACACCGACGTGGTCGTCGCCGGCGAGAAGGCCGGCAGCAAGCTCGAGAAGGCCGAGAAGCTGGGCGTCGAGATATGGGACGAGGCCAGGCTGCTCAAGGAGCTGCCCGCCGAGCATCGGCCGGGATAATCCCGCCGAGGTCGAGCGGCCCGATGGCCGATAGTGGTTCCGGGCGCGATCGGTGCGCCCGGAAGGACGCCACGCGGATGCAGAGCCTTGAGTTTCGCACCGAGCTACGCGACCCGGAGACGGCCATGGCCGCGTTGCTGCGCGCCGGGGCCACGCCGCTGGTCACGCTCGAGCTACGCGACACCTACTTCCGCGTGCCCAGCGGCGTCTTCAAGAAGCGCGAGGCCGTCGACGAGCCGGTCGAGTACGTCTTTTATGACCGGCGGAGCGGGCTGGCACCGCGGCTGTGCCGCTTCACGCTGTACGACGAGCCGCAGATGCGGCTGCGGTTCGGCCGGACCGACCCGCCGACGTGGCGCGTGGTGTGCAAGACGCGTGTGGCGTTGATGCGAGCCAACGTCCGCATCCACCTGGACGAGGTCGTCGGGCTCGGGCAATTCTGCGAGCTCGAGGCAGCGGTGAGCAAGGCCCACAACGTCGCACGCTGCCACGAAAACATCGGCGAACTCCGCCACATCCTGGGTCCGACGCTGGGCGAACCGGTCACCGGCACCTACGCCGACATGCTCGACGCGCTCGAGCCCGAGCGGCACGTGGGCTAGCCGGGATCACCTAGAGCCACTTCAGCCTGCGCAGCAGCCACAGCTGGCCGGCCAGCACGGCACCGAACACCGCCAGCCAGACCCAGATCGCCCATGGCTGCTGCGTGAAGGGGACGCCCGCGACGTTCATGCCGAGCAGGCCCGTGAGGAACGAGAGCGGCAGAAAGATCGCCGTCACGATGGCCAGCGCGTAGAGGCGGCGGTTGAGCGTCTCGTCTTCCTGGCCGGCGACCTCGGCCCGCGCGAGCTCGGCGCGGACGTTCTGGTTATCAAGTTCGTCGACGAGCCGAGTGATGCGGTCCGAGAGCTCGACGAGGGCCGGCGTGAGATCCTTGGGCATGAGCGTGGGCGGTGCGAGGCGGAGCTCGGCGATGGCGTCGCGCAGCGGCAGGGCATAGCGACGGAGCGTGATGATGCGGAGGCGGAGTCGTGCGATGTCCCGGCGGTCGACGCGGGTGTCTTCGTCGATGACGTCTTCGAGGTAGTCGTCGATCTGCTCGCCGCTCTCGGTGACGGTGGGCGTCATGCGTTCGAGCAGGTTCTCCAGGAGCATGAGCAGCAGTTCGCCGGCCGCATCGACCTTGACCTTGGGCACGGGCATCTCGATGCTGGCGGCGACGTCTTCGGCGGCGCGCAGGCGGCGGCGAACGACGGTGACGAGCCGGCCGGGCGTGAGCCAGGCGCGGATCGAGATCATGTCTTCGGGCATCGCCTCGGCGTTGAGGTTGACGCCCCGGCCGATGAAGAGCAGCCCGCCGTTCCACTGCACGCAGCGCGGCCGCGTCTGTAGGGCGAGCATGGCGTCGGCAACGTCCTCGGGCAGGTCTTGCTGTAGACGCAGCCACTCGGCGGCGTTGGGCCGGTTGTGGTCGAGGTGGAGCCAGCGCCACGCGGCCTCGCCCGTGATGATCTGCTCGATGGGCGCCTGCGGGTTGCGCTCGACGCCGGCGGGCGACGCGTGGATGAGAACGCCCGAGTCGGGCGCCATGGCCGTGAACTTCATCGCGCTCATCGAGGTTCCTCGGTGCCTTCGGCAGTATCGGGCTGGCGATCATCCGAGCGTGAACGCTGGGCGAGCGCGTCGGCGAGCGGTCCGATGTCGCGGATGTTGAGATCTCGCTGCGGGAAGGCGATCTCGATGTCGAGCTCGCGGAAGCGCTCGGCGATGCGCGTGTGCAGCTCGCTCTTGACGTCGAGGAAGAAGTCGTAGCTCTCCAGGTAGACGCGCAGCTCGAAGTTCAGCGTGCTGTCGCCGAAGCCCAGGAAGAGCGAGCGGACGCGCGGCTCGGCGACGACGTGGGCTTGGGACTTGCCGAGTTCGAGCAGCTCGCGTTCGACCAGGCGGACGTCGGAGCCGTAGGAAACACCCACGGGCACGGTGACGCGGATTCGGGGGTCCGACAGCGTCCAGTTCGTGAATTCCTGGGTGATGAAGACCTTGTTGGGGATGATGACCTCGCGGAGTTCCCAGTCGAGCACGGTGGTCGCGCGCATGCGGATGCGTGTGACCTTGCCGTTCATGTTGTTCACGGTCACGGTGTCGCCCACGCGCATGGGCCGCTCGATGAGGATGATCAGTCCCGAGATGAAGTTGGCGAAGATCTCTTGCAGGCCGAAGGCAAGGCCGAAGGTGAGCGCGGCGGCGAGGAACTGGACCTGCGACCAGCCGATGCCGATGGCCCCGAAGCCCAGGAAGATGCCGACGATGACCAGCAGGTATCGGAGGATGCTGGTGACGGCAAATCGGGCGCCCGCGTCGAGCGGCAACCGCTTGAGGAGGGTGATCTCGAGCAGGCCGGGCAAGTTCCGCGCCAGCACCCAGGTGATGGCAAAGAAGAGAAAGGCCGAACCGACGTCGGCGAGCGTCACGACGTTGACGCCCTCGCTCGGCGTCGATTCGCCCGTGGAAGTGGAGCCGAAGGGGTTGAAGCCCGAACCGCCGCCCGAGGATGACGATGCCTGCTCACTGGATTGGTCGGCGGACTGCTCGGTCGACTCGGAAGCCGGGGCGGGCTGTGCATCGACGAACGCGGGGGCCGCTGATCGGTCCGAGTCGACGAGCCTGACGTTGGGCCAGAGCTGGACGCGCTCGAGCATGCGGAGCGCCGGGAGCTGCTGTGCCCAGAGCGCGTACATGCCCAGGACCACGCCGACGAGCACGGCCGCGACGAGGACGCGGCGCGTCTGCGTGTCGACCTCGGCGGCGTCGAGTTCGGGCGTCTCGATCTCGATGCCGCCGTCTTCGCCACCGCCCTGGGCCTTTTCGGCGCGCTCGGCGGCCTCTTCTTCGCGACGCTGCTGGGCGCGCTTGACGAGCATGCGCCGGCGCTCGATGAACAGCCAGCGGAGCACGAGGTTGTACGCGATGGTCGCAACGACCGCGAGCCAGACGGTCAGGTGGAAGCGCTCGTCGAGCTGGGCGGCGGTGTAGTAGAAGCCCAGGCCCGCGAGCACGGCGAGCGCGATGGGCGCCGCGACGAACAGCGGATACCAGATCCATCGCGTCTGATTGATGACGCCCGAACGGTGCTTGGCCAAGTAGTTCTTGACCAAGGGCAGCCAGGGCGCAAACGCCGCGGCGGTGAACATGGCTAAGACGAGCTGTCCCAGCATGAACAGTGGGCGGCCGACTGCGTCGTTGTAGACCAGGTCGGACTGGTGGACGTAGGCGCGTGTCACGACCGTCAGCGGGAGGATGGTGGCTTCGAGCAGGAAGACGAGGCGGCGGAATTGCGTGAGCCCATCGCGGCGCCAGCGGAAGTGGGCCTCGAACAGGCCGTCCGTCCGGGCGGCGTGTCGGACGAATTCGAGCACGAAGGCAAGGATGGACGCGTCGAACAGCGCCCGTCCGACCGCCTCGGCGACTTCGACCTCGGTGCCGGTCAGCAAGAGGCTGACCAGGCCGAGCGCGATGGGCAGCGGGAGGCTGACGACGATGGTGAGTGGGATGGCCTCCAGCGTCAGCCGCATGCTGTCGGTGCCGAACTTGCGGACCTTTCCTGCGATCGACCGCAGGGCGCTGCGGGCTCGTCGGCGGGCCCACGCCGAGACGATCAGGGCGATGGCGACGGGCACGACGAGCACGTTCGGCGGCCACAGCTCGCCCAAGGCACCGACCCAGTTCGAACCGATGGGTTCCGGATCGGTGAGGTCGCGAGAGCCGCCGAGGAGCCACACGCCACCATCGAGGACGTCTTCGACCCGCGGGATCGACGGACCCTGCACGCTGCGGGTCCAGAGGATGCGCTCTTCGATGAACGTCCGAAAGGCGTCGGTGGTCTCGGCCAGGGCACTCCGCGTCGTGAGGAGCTCGTACCCCTCGTTCACGTAGGCCCGGTACTCGGACTCGAGGGCCTGAAGCGTCTCGACGTAGCTGGTGATGATGCTCGTAATCTGGCGTTCGACGTCGGCGGGCAACGAGTCGGCACCGTTCGTGACGCGCTCGCGTGCACGTGCGATGGCCGCCTGGACGTCGCGGAACTCCAGCAGCTCTTCTTCGACCTCGATCAGGTTGAGCTGAGCTTCGTCGATCCGGGTCTTGAGCTGGTCGTCGTCGGCTGGCTCGTAGCGCGAAAGGTTGCGCAGCTCGGTTCGCAGCGACTGGCCGACGATCTCGGTGAGGCCGGCGGCCTGGACACGCGCCGCCGTCGTGCGAGCCCGCCGCTGGAGATCCTCGAGCTTCTCGTCGGCCCGATTCCGCGCGACGCGGAGCGACTCGAGTCGCTCGAGCGTGCCCTGCGGGCCGAGCCGCCGGCTCGCAAGCTCGCTCGTGCGCTCGGCGATCTGACTGAGCTGCCGATCGGCGACGTCGTCGGCTTGCTCGAGGGCTTCTTGCTGGGCCTGGCGGGCGCGGCGGTTCGCCGCCTCGGTCTCGGCGGCGCGGAGCCTCTCGAGCAACCGTGACGCCGCGTCGGCCTTGCGCTGGGCGAGCGTCTGGCGGAGCGGCAGGAGCTCGCGGCGGGCGTTGTAGCTGGCGACTTCGGCCTCGAGCCGAGCGATGCGAGCGGCAAGCTCGGCCGCCTCGGCCTGCTTCTGCCATCGGCGGGCGAGTGCGGCGGGATCCTCGGGGTCGGCCGGCAGCGCGGCCAGCTCGGTCGTTGCCTGGGTCAGGGCCTCTCCCCACTCGACGAGCTGGACCGGGGCCTCCGCGAGCTTCTGCGCGCGCGTTGCCTGCTCGGCCTCGAGGCGCGATTGCTCGGCGCGGGCTGCCTCGAGACGGGCCTCGGCCTCTGCGATCTGGGCACGGACGGCCTCGAGGGCCTCGTCGGCTGGCAGCTCGCTCGTGTCGGGGAGCGTCGGGGTGGTGACCGGCTGATCGACCTCGGCGCGGAGTTGCTCGATCGTGCCCGGCGCCGCGGCGAGTGCGTCGACGAACTCCTGCTGCTGGGCCTGGGACGCGCTGCGCTGCTGGAGCGATGCCAACGCCGCACGCAGCGGAGCGAGGATCGCATCCCTCTGGGCGTCCTCCAGGTCTTCTCGGGCCTCGACCTCTGCAATGCGCTCCTGCACCTGCGCGGTGGTCGGGGCGTCGATCGCGGGCGGTTGGGCCTGGGCCGCCTCGGGCGCCACGACCGGCGAGTCCTGGCTCAGGGGCTCGGTGGCGTCTTGGGAACGGGCACCGCACGCAACGAGCAAGATTGCGGCGGTCACGAACAATCGCGAAGAAATCGAACGCATCGCCCCAGTGTAAGCCCGGCGGCTGACGCCTCTCGGGGCGTCGGGGTAGGCTCGAACCCGGCCGGCCAACCTGTACGGACGCGTTCGAGAGTCTCCCATGGACCCAAGCGACCACAGTCCGAGCGTCGACCCGAGCCGATGGGTGGAAGCCCACGGCGATGCGCTCTATGCGTATGCGCTGCGGCGGCTGGGGGACGCGGGCGAAGCCGAAGACGCGGTGCAGGATTGCCTTCTGGCAGCGCTCGGAGCAGCCCGGTCGTTCCGCGGCGATTCGGCCGAACGGACGTGGCTCACGGGCATCCTCAAGCACAAGGTACTGGACGCGTTGCGGGCCCGATATCGCCGCAAGGAGCACGCCGCCGACCTCGCGGAGATGGCCTCGGCCCCGCTGGAGGACTTTTCTGACGGTTTCTGGCGGGTTCACCAGCAAGGATGGGCTATGTTGGTCGACCAAGGGATGGGCGCGACTCCGCTGGGATCGATGGAGCGGGCCGAGTTTGCCCGCCGGGTAGCCCGGGCGGTCGAACGCTTGCCCGAGCCGATGCGGTCGGTGCTCGTGCTGCGGGAGGTCGACGGTCTGAGCTCGGCGGAATTGGGAGAAGCCTTGGGCGTAAGCGCCTCGCAAGTCTGGACGCTGGTGCATCGGGCCAAGGCCCGGCTGCGGCGGGAGCTCGACGGCGCGGGCGAGGGCGGCGACGCATGAAGCGCGTGGCCGCCCTGTTCTCGACGCTCTGGTACGTGCTGACCCTTCGATGCGAGGAAGCCGACCGCATCCGCGCTAACTTCAGCGATCCGGCCGTGACGCGGGCCCAGCGGGCGGGCGAACGGATGCACAGCGCGCTGTGCGGTTCGTGCCGGGCGGCTCGTCGCAAGATGCGCGACATCGGCGACGCGCTCGAGAGTCTCGACGAGGCAACCACGCCCGAGCCCATGCCCGACGCGGTCCGCCACCGCCTGATCGATCGCCTTCGCGAGTCGGATCGGAACTGATCACAGATTTTCTCGGAACGCCTGCAAGGCGCCGCGTGCCCGATCGACCCATCGGGCGCGCGGCGATGGGTCGTCGCGCCGGGAGATACGGGAGAGACCCAACGCAGGAGATGCAGAAGATGAACCGAACGACCACGATGATGCTCGGCCTGGCGGCGCTGACGGCCGCGCCGGCGCTGGCACAGACCGTCGAGATCCGCATCGAGAACCTCCAGGAGCCCGGCGGCATGGCCTTCACGCCGTTCTGGGTTGGCTTCCACGACAACACGTTCGACGTGTTCGACGCGGGGACCGCCGCCACGGGTGGGATCACGGCCATCGCCGAGCTCGGCGATACGGGCCCGCTGAGCGCCCGCTTCGCGATGGAGCAGCCCATGGGCGTCGATGCGACGTTTGCCGATCCGAGTGGCCCGCCCGTGTTCAGCCCGGGCGAGAGCGCCTCGATGGTGTTCGACGTGGGCGACGCGACCCGCAACCGCTACTTCAACTACGCCTCGATGGTCGTGCCCACCAATGACCTGTTCGTCGGCAACGACAGCGCGCGCGAGATCTTCGACGCCGACGGAAACTTCCTCGGCCCGGTCACGATCGACATCTTCGGCCGCAGCGTGTACGACAACGGCACCGAGGTCAACGACATTACCGATGGCCCGGCGTTCGTCGCCGGCATCGACGCGACCGGAGGCACGCGCGAATTCGAGGACATCCAGTTCTTCTTCTCGCGGCCGGGCGCCGACGCGTACCTCGCGTCGATCATCGGAACGACGACCGCTCCGGGCGACGAGATTACCCGCGTGTTCACCGAGGGCGACCTCATCGGCCGCATCACGATCGTGCCCGCGCCGGGCGTGGGCGCCGTCGGGCTGCTCGCGGGCATGGGCCTGATCGCCCGCCGCCGGCGCTGACCCGCCCCGCTAGACCTTGGTTTTTTCTTCGGATCGCGGCCGCACTCGGGGAGGGCGGCCGCGGTTCTTTCATTCTTCGACCGGCTGCTCGAGCAGCATGTACAGCAGGTTGTTCACGAAGTCGGGCGAGCGCGTGAGGCCGAGATGATCGGCGTTGATGAACTGCACGCGGTCCCAATCGATGGGTGAGTCGAGTCCGGCTGCAAACTCCCGACCTTGCCGCTCGTCCATGAGCGCACTCAGCCTCGTCACGGTGTCGTCGCCGGCCGAACGCTCGAGGACGCGGACCTTGCCGTCTTCGTCGACGCCCAGGACGCTGTTGGTCTGCCGGGCGTCTCCGATGAAGATGGAGATGGTCGTGCCCTCTGGCGGACTGGCGGGCAGGTCGACGGCGCGGAAGAACTGCTCGGCGCTCGCCAGGCACTTCTCGAGGTGCTCCAGCGCGATCGCGGCTCGCTCTTCCTCGCTCTCGACTTCGGGCAGCAGCCACCGCAGCACCTTGTCGGCCTTCGGGCTGGCCAGCCCCCACTGGTACCGCTTCCACGTCTGGACGTCGAGCACGTCGATCGGCTCGCCCGTCATGCGATCGATGACCGTCGCGTGACGCGGGCGGGGCAGGAGCTGGTAGATCGCCGGCATCGTGCCGAGCACGGCCGGGCGGTAGTTCGGGAAGAGCGGGTTGAGGTTGAGCCCTTCGACGAGTTGCTCGAGCGCCTTGGCCGAGCCGGCGTTGGGCGTGCCGATGAGGATGGCCTGGCGGACGTTGCGCGCGCCGGCCCAGTTTAGCTCGGGCAGCGAGCCGTCTTCGGGCAGGGGCTGGTCGCCGTAGCGCAGGTAGTACCGCAGCACGAGCCCGCCCATGGAGTGCGCCACGACGTCGACCTTCACGTGCTCGCCCTCGGGCAGGCCCTTGCCCGCGCGGGCCTGGTCTTGTGCGTCGAGGATGCGCGTGTGCAGCTCGGCGGCGTTCTCCGAGAGCTCGCGCCGCCAGTCGTAGCCGTACTGGAAGCACGTGTAGTGCAGCCCGCCGTAGTTGACGGCGCCGCTATTACCCAACTCCTCGTCGCGGTACTCGCCGACGGCCAACGTCGTGAGGATGTCGACGTAGGCGCCGATGCGGATGCGACGGAAGGGCGTGACGTTGGCGACGAGGATGTCGAGCACGCCGGGGCTGTACGCGTCGTCTCGCAGCTCTCGCAGCGGCACGCCCTTGGCCATGGGCAGAGCGATCTCGCGCGCGCCCTCGGGCGTGTCGGCATCGGCGGCGCCGTACGTGAACGAGCCCCAGACCTTCTGGCCCGTGGTACGGTTCTCGAGCCGCGAGCCGAGGATGCCCGGGATGACGACCACGGGCGTGCGATCGTTGCCGATCTGCTGGGCCGGCGCGTTGTAGATGGCCGCGAGGTCGGCCCTGGGCGCATGGCAGGCAGCGAACAGGCAGCACGAGCACGCTGCGGCGATGCGGGCTCTTCTTGAGGTCTTCTCGAACATGCGTGCGCCTCATCTCGAAAGGAAGTGAGAAGATTTGACCGACGGGCGAGCGTAGGAACGGGCGTCTGGGTGGATCCGCGAGCCGGGGGGGGCGCGATGCGGCGATGGGTGCCAACAAGGACGCTGCTGGTGCTGGGCCTGGCATTGGCCGGGGGACTATCGGCCAGCGTGGGGATCGCGTGGCTGCGTGCGTCGCTGTGGGGCATGGGGTGGCGCGGGAACGACTGGGTCTCCTACCACGGCTCGGACACCGGCATCGTCGGCGGCTATCCGGTGTCGCCGCTCGGGGCGTTCTCCGTCACCGAATTGCGCACGACCGCTTCGACCGATCGGATCGTCAGATGGGTGGAGCCGCGGTGGGCGAGCGATCCTCCTTACGAGCGGCCGCTGCCGGACTGGAGCATCGTGCACGACGGGCCGCCAGACGAAATGGACCGCCCGTACGCCGTCGAGCGTGCCTACGGCTGGCCGTTGCGCTGCGTGCGCGTGTCGTGGGGGTTCTGCCAGGAAGACGCGTCCTTTCCGGGAGAAGCAATGCGGGGCGGCGTGCTCATCGAGGAAGTAATGTGGGGCAAGACCTCGGTGCATGGGTCCGTCCAGCCCGACCTCAATCGAATCCGCATCGAAGAACGCCGAGCACTGCCGCTCGTGCCAATCTGGAGCGGGCTGGCGGCGAACGCCGTGGTGTTAAGTACGCCGTGGCTGGTGCTGGTGGTGCTGCTCGCGACGCCGGGCACGTTCGTCCGGTGGCGCCGGCGACGACGCGGGCGATGCGTGGCCTGCGACTATCCGTGTCCTGAGGGCGCGGTGGTGGAGCCGGACCGCTGCCCTGAGTGCGGCCTGGCGTACGGCACGCACGTGCCCGCCTGGGGATGGCGGAGCCTCACGCTGCTCGTGCTTCTCGTGGGTGCATCTTGGGCGACCACCCTTGGCTTCGGCATCTGGCGCGCCGTCGAGCGCGAGCCCCTCCCGGCAACGCACCTGGCGGCGGTCGAGGACGACGGCGAGGCGATCAGGCGGCAAGCCGCACTGGGCTTGCCAATCGATGAGGAGTTGACGCGGGGCGTCTGGACGATCGGATACCTGCTCTCGCAGGGTCGACCGCTGGCCTGGGCCGCCACGCGGGGATCGACCGATGCCGTCTCGGCGCTGATCGAGGCAGGGGCCGATGTTGATGCCGATCGAGGCCTGGCGCTTCAACGCGCGGCCCAGCGCGGGCACGCCGACGCGTGCCGGCTGCTCCTCCGCGCTGGCGCCGATCCGCGTCTGGAGGCACGCAATCGCGGAAGTGCGCTCTCGTACGCGCTCGGTTCGGGCGACGCGCGCACGATCGCCACCTTCGTCGAACTTGCCCAACCGTCCGATGAATGGCTCCTCGCGGCGTACGTGCACACCAGCCAAGACATGCTCGAATCGCATCTCGGATCGCGCGAATGGAGCGACGACCAACTCGAGAGCGCCGTGCTCGGGGCTGCCAAGTCCGGCCGGGTCGAGTCGCTCCGGACCTTGCTCGCCCACGGTGCTCTCCCTGATTCGTGGGAGCACTTGCTCCTCGCGGCAGTCGAATCGGGCTCCGCGGAGGCCGTGGCCGTGCTGGTCGATGCTGGAGCCTCGACGACCAACGATGCTTCTCGCGCGCCGACATGGACTTCGCTGGCCGCTGCCGTGCAGCGAGGCGACGCGACAATGGTCGAGTTGGTGCTGCAAGCCGGCGGAGATCCGGGCGCCTTCGGCTATCCGGGCGAGACCGCGATGCACGTGGCCGCCCGCACCGCGCCGATCGAGGTCGTCGACCTGCTGATCTCGACGGGCACGCCGCTGAACCAGGCCCCTCGATCCGCGGGCACGCCGCTGATGTGTGCGGTGGAGTACCGGCGGCTGGACGTTATCGAGCGTTTGCTGGGGGCCGGCGCCGACCCGGCCGTGCGGAACGCGCAGGGCCGCACGGCGCTCGAGATCGCCCGCGGGTACGAGACCGAATACGTAACGGTCCGCCCGGCACCGCCAGAGATCATCCGCGCACTTGAAGAAGCGATGGAGGCCTTCTAAGGGCCGGCATCGACGCGGCGGATCGGTCCAATCAGGAAATGGGCAGACCCGGACTTGAACCGGGGACACCGGCATTTTCAATGCCGTGCTCTACCAACTGAGCTATCTGCCCCATCGCCGCCGGGCGCGGGCCCTGCGGCGTCAGGGGCGAGTATACACCCCCTGGGAGGCGGCGGGTAGCGAGCACGCACCGTCGGATCGGTCGGCCGCCCGTGCGACCCGGCGTATCGTCGGAGCCCGCCCTCATGCCGACCGCGGCAACAGCCGATAGCCGGGGCGGACGGAGGAATCAGTCGTTGGCAGCCGGCACGTCTCCCAAACAGAGCCCTCGCGTCCTGGCGATTGCCTCGGGCGGCGGGCATTGGGTACAGCTCCTCCGCCTGCGGCCTGCGTTCGAGGGTGCCCGCGTCACGTACGTCAGCGTCCGGCCCGCGTACGCCACCGACGTGCCGGGCGAGCGGTTCATCGCCATCAACGACGCGACGCGTTGGGACAAGGTCGGCCTGGCGCGCATGGCGTTCAAGCTGCTGTGGATCATGCTGTGGACGCGGCCGAACGTCGTCATCTCGACCGGCGCGGCTCCTGGCTACTTCGCCATCCGCCTGGGCAAGCTGCTCGGGGCCCGCACGATCTGGCTCGACAGCATCGCCAACGTCGAGGAGATGTCGATGACCGGCATGCTCGTCAAGGACCACGCGACGCTGTGGATGACCCAGTGGCCGCACCTGGCCGCCGGTGGTGGCGCAAACAACCAAGGGCCGGCGTGCCACGGGAGCGTGCTGTGATCTTCGTGACCGTGGGCGCCCAGATGGCGTTCGATCGCATGGTCCGTGCGGTCGATCAATGGGCGGGCGAGACCGGCCGCACGGACGTCTTCGCCCAGATCGGCCCGGCCGAGTACACGCCGCAGCACGTCGAGCACGCGGGGTTCCTGGAGCCGCCGCAGTTCGCCGAGCGGGCCCGGGCGGCCGACGTCATCGTGGCCCATGCGGGCATGGGCTCCATCATCACGGCGCTCACGCTGGGCAAGCCAATCCTGGTCATGCCCAGGCGGGGCGACCTTCGCGAGACCCGCAACGATCATCAAGTCGCCACCGCCAAGCGGCTCAGCGAGCTGGGCAAGGTGGCGGTGGCGATGGATGAAGACGAACTCATCGAGCGTCTCGGGCGTCTTGAGGAACTCACCGCCTCGGGCGCGATCGGGCCCCATGCCCAGGATTCGTTGATCGCCGCCGTTCGGGGCGTGGTGTTTCCTACGCAGGACCGATAGCTTCCTGATACGATCATGCCGGGCCGGAAGATGACCGATAGCCCTGGGAACCCCGGGGAGTGGAAGGGCGATGAGCGAAGCGACGATGGACGCAACGGCAGCGGCGGCATTGAAGGCCAGGCTCGAGGCGAACACCGCCCTCGTGGGCGTCATCGGTCTTGGGTACGTGGGCCTGCCGCTGGCGGCGAGCCTGCATGACGGCGGGCTGCCCGTTCTGGGGCTCGACGTCGATCCATCCAAGATCGAGTCGCTCGGCCGCGGCGAAAACTACCTCAAGCACCTGGGCGACGACATGACTCGCTCGCTGGCCGGCAGCGAGCGTTTCGAGGCGACCAACGACTTCTCGCGGCTGGCCGATGCGGACGTGATCATCGTGTGCCTGCCCACGCCGCTGGGAAAGCACCACGAGCCCGACCTGAGCTACGTCGTGATTGCCGGCGAGCAGATCGGCCGCACGCTGCGTGCCGGACAGCTCATCGTGCTCGAATCGACGACCTATCCCGGCACGACGCGGGGCGAATTCCTCGAGGCCATCGAGCGCGAGGCTGCCGAGCGCGGCGTGCGGCTCGAGTGCGGCAAAGACTACTTTGTCGCCTATTCGCCCGAGCGCGAGGACCCGGGCCGCCAGAGCCACACGACCAGCACCATCCCCAAGCTCGTCGGCGGGCTCGATGAGGCGTCGACCGACCTTGCCATGCAGATGTACGCCAAGGGCATCGAGAACCTGCACCGCGTCGACAGCGCCGAGGTGGCCGAAGCCGCCAAGCTGCTTGAGAACATCTTCCGCGCCGT
The DNA here is from genome assembly GCA_040217175.1 of Phycisphaerales bacterium. Lineage (NCBI taxonomy): Bacteria > Pseudomonadati > Planctomycetota > Phycisphaerae > Phycisphaerales > Phycisphaerales bacterium. Next base: position 1,524,652 of record JAVJNT010000001.1, read on the forward strand.
CAACATCGCGATGGTCAACGAGATGAAGCTCATCCTGACGCGGATGGGCATCGACGTGTGGAAGGTCATCCAGGCGGCCAGCACCAAGCCCTTCGGATTCATGCCCTTCTACCCGGGCCCGGGGCTCGGCGGGCACTGCATCCCGATCGACCCCTTCTACCTGACGTGGAAGGCGCGAGAGTTCGGGCACGTCACGCGCTTCATCGAGCTGGCCGGCGAGATCAACCACGCCATGCCCGCGTACGTGGTGGATCGCCTGGCGACGGCGCTCAACCAGCAGGGCAAGCCCGTCCACGGGTCACGGGTGCTCGTGCTGGGGCTGGCGTACAAGCCCGACGTCGATGACACGCGGGAGAGTCCGTCGTTCGAGGTCATCGAGTTGCTCCGCGAGCGCGGGGCGAGCGTCGACTACAGCGATCCGCACGTGCCCAAGACCATGCCCGTCCGCAAGCACGACCTGCAGATGCACTCGGTGGACCTGACCCCCGAAAACCTCGGGACGTACGACGCCGTCGTCGTGGTCACCAATCACAAGGCCTTCGACTACGCCGCCGTGGCCAAGCACGCGGCGCTGGTGGTCGACACCCGCAATGCCATGTCGCCCCACGCCGAACGCATGGGCGACCGGCTCGTCAAGGCCTGAGCGGTGGCGGCGCTGGCCAGCACACGCACGCCCGAATCGATTACCAGCCCGGGACCGCTGCGCGCGTTCGATGGCGTGGTCTGCTTCGGCGGCGTCGACTGGTGGTACCACAATCGCGGGCACTACGACCTGCAAATGATGCGCGAGCTCAGCGCGCACGTGCCGGTCTTGTACGTCAACTCCATCGGCATGCGCGTGCCCAGGCCCGGCAAGGGCGGCATGTTTGCCCGGCGCGTGATCCGCAAGCTCAAGAGCTTCAGCCACGGGCTGACGCGGGTACGCGACTCGTTCTGGGTGCTCAGCCCGGTCGTCGCGCCGGCGGGGCTCGGCGCGGGCGTCAACGAGCGGGCGCTGGCGATGCAAGTCCGCCGCGCCGCGCGCAAGGCCGGCATCACGAACCCGCTGGTCTGGGTCGCCTGCCCGCCGGGCCAGCCCGTGGTCGACGCGCTCGACCCCGTCGGCGTGGTCTACCAGCGCACCGACCGGTTCGAAGAGTACCGCGGCGTCGACCCGCAGCGCATCTCGCGGTTCGATCGGCTGCTCAAGGAGCGAGCCGACGTCACGCTCTTTTGCTCGAGTTGGCTGATGGACCAGGAGCGCAGCCAGCCGCGAGCGTCGGCCTTCGTCGACCACGGCGTCGACTACGCGCCGTTCGAGGCGGCGGGCCTGGGCGAGACACCGCCACCAGCAGACACCGCCGACTTGCCGCGCCCGGTCGTGGGCTTCGTGGGCGGCATCGACGCGCACACGTTCGATCCCGAGCTATTCCTCGAGGTCGCCCGGGCCGTGCCGGAGGCGACGTTCATGCTCGTCGGGGGCTGCAGCCTGCCCGAAGGCTGGTGTACGCTGCCCAACGTGCGACTCCTGGGCCAACGCCCCTACGACGAGGTCCCCGGCTACATGGCGGCGGCCGACGTGCTGATCATGCCGTGGAACCGAAGCGAGTGGATCCGCGCGTGCAACCCCGTGAAGCTCAAGGAGTATCTGGCGGTGGGCCGGCCCATCGTGAGCACGGCGTTCCCGGAGCTCGAGCGGTACGAGGGGCTGGTGCGGGTGGGCACGACGGCCGACGAGTTCGCCCGGCAGGTGCGCGAGGCGCTGGCCGAGTCGTTCGACCCCGCGCCCGGACGAGACCGGGTCCGCGAGCAGACGTGGACGGCCAAGGCGGACGCCGTGCTTGATGCGCTGCGGGACTGTGGCATCGCGAAGGCGGTCGCATCATGACGACCGCGACGACGACCATCCCGGCGAACGAGCGTCGGACTGCCTGGTCCGGCGGTCGCCTGGCGTGGCTTGCCGTGCTGCTCGTGCTGGCGGTGCTGGCGGCGCTGCCGAGTTGGCACAACGTGATCGACCTGGCGCTCCGCAGCGACGAGTACTCGCACATGCTGCTGGTGCTTCCCGTGGTCGGGCTGCTCTTGTGGCAGCGGCGGGAGCGGCTCGCGGCCGTCACGCCGCGGTATTGCCTGTGGGGTGGCGCCTTGGCGCTCCTGGGCGTGGCGATGGACTTCGTCGGCTTCGCGACGCAGATCGACCTCGTCAAGGACTTGGGCATGGTGGCGATGTTCGTCGCCCCTGTGGTCGCCGTCGCGGGATGGCGATGGCCGCTGGCCGCACTGCCGGCGTTCGGCGCCCTGCTGTTCCTGGTGCCGGTGCCCGGCCGGATCCGCCAGAGGATCGCGCTGCCTCTCCAGGATACCTCGGCGAGCATCACGCAGTGGTTCATGGACATCATCGGCCAGCCGGTCACGCGGATGGGCAACGTCCTGCAGATCAACGGGGTCGACGTCGCCGTGGCCGAGGCGTGCAACGGCATGCGCATGGTCGTGGCGCTGGCGCTCGTCACGTACGCGTTCGTCTTCTCGATGCCGCTCCGCCCGTGGGCCCGCATCACGCTGCTGCTCGTGAGCCCGCTGGTGGCCGTCTTCGTCAACGTGCTTCGACTGATCCCGACGGTGCTGTTCTACGGGCACTTGGATCGCGAGGCGGCCGACTTCGCCCACGACGTGAGCGGGTGGGTCGTGCTGATCATCGCCCTGGGCGTGCTTTGGGGTTCGGTTGCCCTGGCGCGATGGATGGAACTTCCCATCGAACACGAGCCGGGCAAGCCGCGTTAGGCAGGATGGAGAGCGATGCGTCCTCGCGAACGAAAGCCCACTTCGGTCTTCTTGGCCGCTCCGTTGACGGCCGTCGTGCTGGCGGCGATGGCCGTGTACTCGATCATGGCGATTCGTCCCGCAGGCAGCGAGGCTTACTTCCGCGAGGTTCGCGAGGCCATCGAGGCGCTGCCGGTCACCATCGAGGGCTATCGGGGCGTCGACCGGCAGCCTCTGGCCGCCTCGGTCGAGCTCTTGCGGCCCAACAAGCTGTTGCAGCGGCAGTACGAGCACCCGCTGACCGGGGCGACGTTCTCCATCCTCGTCGTACACTGCGGGGATGTTCGGGACATGATGGGGCACTACCCGCCGGTGTGCTATCCGAGCAACGGTTGGGACGTCATCGAAGCCGAGGGTGAGTCGATCGAGCGTTCGCGGGGCGGTCCGATACCCGTGACTCGCTACCGGGTGACCCGCGACGACGGGACGGCCAGCTTTGCCCGGGTAATCGCGAACACGTTCGTGGTGCCACGTGCCGATAGCCCCTTGGGGCGCGATGATGGCGTCCTCGATACCGTGACTCGGACCAGGTGGAGTTCGGGGCTCGGGGCGGCCCAGGTCCAGATCATCACCGATGCCCAGATGGACGGCCAGACACGCGAGCGGATCGAGCGTGCCGTGGCCGACGAGCTGCAAGGATTGATCGACGCGGTGGCCCGGCCGCGCGAGGGAGAAGGGGAGCAGTCGTGAGCAGCCAGCAGGACCCGCACCTGAACGCCTGGATGGAACCCGAGGAGGCCCCGACCCAGGGGCACACGGGCAATCCCATCCTGATGGTGCATCGCGCGCTGCGCGGTCGGTACTTGCTGGCGGTCGTGATCGGCGCCATCCTGGCGGTGCCCGGCGCCTTGGTTGGCTACAACCTCATGGCCCCGGTGTACACCAGCGTTGGCGTCATCAACATCGATCCGGCCGGGCGGCGTCTGATCTACACCACCGAGTTCAATGAGCAGATCGCGTCGTTCGATTCGTTCGTGCGATCTCAGGCGACCACGCTCGAAAGCCCGCGCGTCATGCAGGCGGCCGCCAAAAAGCTGACTGAAGAAGGCAAGCTCTCGGCCGACCCGTCCAACTGGATCCGCCTCCAGCGGGCCGCCGAGGTCTCAGTACCCCGGGGGAGCCGGGAGATCTATCTGCGGGTAACCATGCAGGACCCCAGGCTGGCCAAGGACGCCGCTTCGACGATCCTGGAGTCGTACGCCAGCATCGCCAACGAAGAAGCTTACAGCATGTGGAATCGGCAGGAGGCCGCCCTAGAAAACATCGTCGACATGGCCAGGCTCGATCGCGACGACGCCCTGGCCCGGGCCCGCCAGCTCGCCGAGCAGCAGGGTACCGTCGACCTCGAACGCCGGCGACTCTTCGTCCAGCAGCAACTCGAGGCGATCGAAAAGCAGATCCAAGCGCTGGAGATCGAGCTGCCGTCGATCCGTGGGACCGACGAGCCCGAGGAAGGGCAGGTCGATCGCGAGCTGACCGCCAACGACTACGCGCAGGTCGACCCGGACATCGCGGCGCTGGTGAGCCAGCGGCGAGACATCGAGCAGTCGATGTCGGCCATGCTGTCACGCGTCACCGAGCGCCACCCCGACTACCTCGCCGCGAGCGACGAGCTGGAGATGGTCAACCGGCGCATCGATCGGCGTCAGGCCGAGCTGGAAGAGCTGGGCCTGGACCTCGGCGGTGGCGTCGGACTCGGCGGCCTCGGTCGCCGGCTGGAAGCGCTCAAGACTATCAAGGAGGATCGGGCGGCCGAGGCGCGCGAGCTTGCCGCGGTGGCGCTGGAGATCCGTGGCTACGAGGTCGAGGCCCAGAACGCCCAGGATCGGCTCGATCTGGCCGCCTCGGAGCTCGAAGCCCTGACGACCGAACGCAACAACTCGACCGAAGGCCGCATCCGCATCGCGCAGCAGGCCGAGCTGCCCTTCTCGCCCAGCGAGGACCGGCGGCTGCCGCTCGCGGCGATGGGCGCCATGGGCGGCTTCGGGTTCGCGCTCACGGCCTTCGCCGCCTACGGCCTTCTGCACCCGCGCTACCGATTCGTCGCCGACCTCGAAGAAGAGTCGCTCGCGCCGCCCGTGCTGGGCCTCGTGCCGCAGGTGGAAGAGGGCCGCATCGAAGACGACGAATCGGCCCAGGCGGGCGTGCACCAGATCCGGAGCCTGCTCGAGTCGGTGCCGCACAAGGGCACGGCTCGGGTCATCGTGGTAACCAGCTCGATGGCGGCCGAGGGCAAGAGCACGCTCGCCGCGGCGCTCGCGGCGTCGATGGCCAAGGCCGGACGCTCGACGCTGCTGATCGATGCCGACCTGATCGGCCGGGGCGTGACGGGCCGCTTGTCGGCGCGGCGGCTGGCGGGCCTGACCGATCGCATCGCGAGCGCGAACGACAACGGCCAAATCCACGAGGTCGAGGGCCGGCAGAACCTGGACCTCATGCCCGCGGGCGTCGCCGACGGCTTCGATCCCGAGCGGTTGTCGAGCCAGGCGATGGGCGACCTGCTCTCGTCGCTTCGATCCCGGTACGACGCGATCGTCGTCGATACGGGCCCGATCCTGGGCAGCCTCGAGGCCAATGCCGTCGTACCGCACGTCGACCAGGTCGTGCTCGTGGTCGCGCGCGGCCAGAACACGCGGATGGTCCGGGTCGCGATCGATCGGCTGCACCGCTTCCACGCTGGACGAATCGGACTGGTGTTCAACCGCGCCGCGCGGGTCGACATCGAACGCAGCACGAGTGCGGCGTCCATCAGCTTCCGATCTCGGATGGCGTCTCGACCCGAAGCCGAGCAGGCGCCGAGCGTTTCGAACAGCGCATGAACGCGCGTGACATCATCCGGACTATCCGGGCGCGGGACTTCACGGAAGGGAGGTTCGCACCATGAACCGGCGAACCAAGCGACGCTTGATCGTTCTGGGCCTCGTGGGCGGCATGATCGTCGTTGCGGGCATCGGCGGCACCACCGTTCGCAAGCTGCAGCGCGAGCGCCTGGCCGAGGCCTCGCTGGCCGAGGGCCTGGCCGCGTACGAGCAGGGCGACTACCCGCTGGCCCGCCGAAAGCTGATCACGCACCTGCGCATCAAGGGCCCGCAGGCCGAGGCGCTCACGGCGCTGGGTGATTCGCAACGCTACGTCGTCGAGCCCAATGGTCGGCACCTGGTCAACGCGCGCACCTACCTCGAGCAGGCGGTCCTGCTCGATCCCGAGAACGACGATGCCCGGGAGATCCTGCTGGACGTACACATCCAGCTGGGTAACTGGCAGGAACTGGCCGAGGTCGCGGGCGCGCTACTCGAGGGCGACCCCACGAACGCGCGGTACGCCACGAGCCGCATCGAGGCCCACCTGCAACGGGGCGCGAGCGACGAGGCGCTCGAGGCGGCGCAGGAGTTCGTCGAGGCCGAGGAAGGGTCGATCGAGTCTCACCTGGAGATGCTGCGTGTCTACCGGCGCATCGACCGCAACGCACGCGAGCAGCGCGAGTACCTCGAGCAACGCGTCGCGCCGACCCATGGAGGTACGACGTCTTACGCGGTCCTGCGCGCAACGGTCGAGGCGGACTCGGGCCGCTGGGCCGAAGCACGGCGACTGCTCGTCGCGGCCGCCGAAGCCGGACCCACCGACGGGACGGGCGCCCGGATGCTGCTCGAAGCCTCGGAGTTCATCGCCGCATCGACCGGATCGTGGGACCTCTACGAGCAATCGCAGACGTGGCTGGTGCGATGGCTCGAGCTCGAGGACATCGCGCCGTTCTTGAGCGAGATCGCGGCCGGCCGTGCGTGGCGCGATCGCGATCCGCAGGCCGCCATCGATCACGCCGTCCGCGCCTTGGGTACCGATCCTCAGAACGAGTCGGTCTTCGCCTGGGGAGCGTTGGCAGCCATCGAACTGGGTGAGGACTTTTCGGATCGGGCCGACGAGCTACGTCGCGCCTTCGAATCGAGCGTCACGGAAGAAACCGAGGCACGGGCCGAGGGATGGAGGCTGGTGTTCGACGCCGCCGAGCGCCGCGCCGCCGGATCGCCGCCCGACGAGCAGCCGCTGCTTCCCGATGCCAGCGCGCAGATCAATCTTCTGGGCGCCGATGCCGTCGCCGCGTACTACGACGCGCTGGCAGACATCGACCGCCTCAACACGCAAGACGCGGTCGACCGCCTCGTGGGACTGAGCCAGCAGCCGAGCTGGCGTCGCGCGCGATTTGCCCTCATGAGCCTGCTGGTGAGCGTCGATCGCGCGCAGGACGCGCTGGTCGTATTGCTGCGTGACGAGCGGCTGCTTGAAGTGTCCGGCAGCGGGCCGATCCACGGCGAGATGTTCGCACGCCTGGCCGAGACGGCGGACCCGACGGACGACCGCTTCGATTCGGCGATCGACCAATTGCTTAAGGCCCAGCCAGAGAGTCCAGTTGCGCTCTCGACCGCGGGTCGAAATGCGCTGGCGCGTGGTAACGACGCGTTCGCCCGCGAACTCGCCCAACGATTGATCGAGGTCGATGCATCGCTTGCGGCGACGTCGGCCATTCGGTTCGCTGCAGGCCTGCAACGGGTCGATCCGACGCTGGCACGCGCCGTCGTCGATCGTGTCGCAGAGATGGCAACGCATCCCGCCCAGGTGGCCGCGGCCGCGACGGGCCTTGCGATCCTCGGGAACGTGCAGGAGGCTCGGGACTTCATGCAGTCTCGCCTCGCCGCCGCCGAAGACGCTGCGGCGCCGCAGTGGAACTTCGCACGCATCCAGCTGGCCAACGCGATCGCCGATGAGCAGAGCCTCGAGACGCTGGCGGGCGTGTCGGAAGCCAACGCCGACGATCGACAGCTGCACATCGAGATCCTCAACGGCTCGGCGATCTGGAGCGACCTCGACCGGGCGGGGCTGGTGATCGCACGGCTGCGCGAGGCCCAGGGCGAGACTGGGAACGAGTGGCGCATCTTTGAAGCTCGCCGGCTGCTCGAGATCGACGATTCGATCGAGACGGCCAGTACAGCAAATAGCCTGCTCAGCGAAGTCTTCGCGACCGAGCGCGGCAAGCAAGACACGCGAGCGCTGCTGCTTGCCGCGGACGCGTTCGCCGTGACCGGTCCGGTCGAATCCGAGCTCGAAGCGTTGCGCAACGCGGCGGACGGCAACGATCCGCTCGCCGCCCTGCCGCGCCTCATCGACCGCTTGCAGAGCACGGGCCGGTCTGCCGACGCCGAACGGCGCCTGCTGCAATTCGTTGATGCCGGCCGGGTATCCATCCCCTTACGGGAGGTCCGAATGCAGCTCCTGCGCCGGCAGGGCATGCACGAGCAGGCCGCACGCGACATGGCGGCGCTCGCCGAGGAGGGACTCCCCGTGTGGGTGCTACGCGCGGGCATCGAGTCTCGACCGGGAGGCTCCGTCGCGCCGCTGAGCGAGGCCGAACTCGCCGCCTTGCGGGCAGATCTAGCGCCGGAAGACCAGGTCTTCGCCGCTCGACTGCTGGCGCGGGTCGGTCGCTTCGAAGACGGGCTTGCCAGGCTCGAAGCGCTCCCCGAAGATTCGACCGCGGGCAGTCGTGCCCTGGTAATCGCTCGATTCCTGGGTGAACAAGGCCGCACCGACGAGGCCCTCGATGGCCTGATCGCCGCGGCCGAAGCGTCGAACGATCCCGACCTGTGGCAGGAAGCCGTCACGCAGTTGATCGGCACGGGCCGGCTCGACGAGGCATCCGCGCTCTTCGATCGTGCGCTGGCGGCGAATCCGGACAACGAAGCGCTCGAAGCGTTCCGCAGCGCCATCGGTGGCGATCTGAGCCCGTTCGAGCGCATGGCCCGCGTGGCGGCGGCGGCAGCGGAACGACAGGACGCCAGCGAGGCCATGGTCGAGATCGGCGCCATCGCGAAGAAGTACGTGCGGGGAGACATGGACTTGCGAGAGGCGGCGTCGAAACTCGACGACGTCTCCGGGCGCCGCGCCACGTTCTACTCGCTCTGGCCGCTCTTGATCACGGCCTACGAGCAACTTGGCAACGTCGAAGCAGCCGAGCAGCGGGCCCGCGCCGCCGTCGTTGCGTTGCCCGATGATTATCGTCCGGCTCGCGACGCGACGGAGTTCTTCCTGAATCGTCAGGACTACGCCTCTGCGGCGAGCATGGCAGACGAGTGGCGTTCGCGTGCGCCCGACGCCGAAAGCCGGGCCCGATCGCAGATTGCCCAGGGCATGGCCGAGTTCTTCCGCGGCAATCTCGATCGATCGATCGGCCTTCTGTTGCCACACACCGATCTCATGCTGGCGGACCCGATTCAGAACATGACCGCCTTGCAGTGCCTGGCTGAAGCGCTCACGCTGGGCGACCGCATGGCAGAGGCGGAGCCGATTCTGGAGCGGCTCGTCGAGTCTGATGCACGGTTGGCCGAGTTCATGGCATCGATGGCGGCGGTCGCGCCGCACACGCCCGAGAACACGGCTCGCGGCCGGGCATGGCTCGAGCGCGTTGCACCGATGCTCGATGATGACATGCGTGGCATCGTGGCGCTGGCCTCGTCGTGGATGAGCTTGTTCGACGGCTCGCAGAATGCCGAGTTTGCGCAGTACGCGATCGACCTCGCCGAATCGGCCAGGGGCACGCCGGAGGATTCGTGGCAGCTGCGCGCCATCCTCGCGACAGCGCTCGAGGCCGCCGGGCAATACGCGCGAGCCGTCGAGACGTACGAAGAAGCGATGGAACTGGCCGGGCAGCCGATCGCAGCGCTGTTGAACAACGCGGCGTGGCTGCTTACCCATCGGCTAGACGAGCACGAACGCGCCGTGTCGATGGCGCGACGGGCCGTCGCGCTCGCCGAATCGCAATCCGCCAATACCGGCAACAGAGCCGTTTTCCACCACACGCTGGGCATGGCGCTCATGGCCATGGGCGAGCCGGGCGAAGCGCTCGGCGTCTTCGACGCGGGCCAGCGGCTCTCGGCCACGCCGTCGCTTCGGCTTGGCAGGATCGAGGCCTTGGTGGCACTCGGTCGCGAGGACGAAGCCCGCCGCGAGTTCGGACGGATTCGCCCGAACGCGACCTGGGAAAACCGCCACCGGGTCCGGTACGAAGAACTACGCAGCGTTCTCGGATTGGGCTGACCCAAACACAATACTACTATATTGTTAAGGGTTATCGTTCTCGCCGGTAAGCGTGACTAAATACACGGACTTGCGCTTGCAAAGTACCGCAATCCTGTGGTACTCTTACGGTGTTCGGTGCCATGCGAGCATCGAAGGAGAAATGAGATCATCGGTTTTCGTCCGGAGGGAGTTCCAAAATGAAGAAGCAGATTGCCAGCGGCCTCCTGGTCGCCTTGGCCGCATCGGCCGTGAGCGCCAGCACCGTCACCATCCAGTTCGGCGATTCCAGCCGCCACGACCCGCTGCCGGGTTCTCCCGGCACGGTCGAGCGTAACCGCGGTGGCGAGTTCCTCGTCACCGGCTCGCTCGGCAGCTTTAGCTCGTTCTGCCTCGAGTATGACGAGACGATCGGCGAGTCGACGTACAACTACGACATCAGCACCTCGGTCCGCTCGGGCGGCGTCGGCGGCGGGAGCCCCGATCCGCTGAGCCGCGAGACCGCCGAGCTCTACCGCCAGTTCGTCACGGGCGCCATCGGCCCGATGGGCGGCATGAGCGACCGCGAGTTCAACAACGCCGTCCAGGACGCATTCTGGTACCTCGAGGAAGAGCTCGGCACGGTCGACTTCACGTCTGCTACGGCCAGCGGCTCGAGCACCAACTTTGGCTTCCTCAGCGCCACGGCCCAGTCGCTCGTGGATTCGGTCTGGGGTACCACCGCCGCCATCGGTCGCGTTCGCGCCCTGAACCTGACCGATGTCCGGACCGGTGCGGATCGTCAGAGCATCCTGTACATGGTCGCCATCCCCCTCCCGGGTGCTGGCGCCCTGGCGATGGCAGGCCTGTTCGGCGTCGCCGCGATCCGTCGTCGCCGCGTGGTCTGACACCTCATCCCTCCCCGTCAGGCTTGGTAAATCGATGAATCGACGCCGCATGCTGGCTTCCCGCCGGCATGCGGTTTCGTGCGCGCTCGCGGAGTTCGGCCACGCTAGCGTGTCCGCCCATGACCAAGCGACCCCGCGCTGCCATCCTTTCGGTCGGTGACGAACTCGTGTTGGGCGAGAAGCTCGACACGAACTCGATGTGGCTCGCCGATCAGCTCGGTCGGCTGGGCTTGCTCGTCACCGAGCACCGGACCGTCCCCGACGACCTCGAAGAACTCTCGAACGTCATGCAGGAAATGGCCGCTACGGCCGATGCGCTGCTCGTGGGCGGTGGCCTGGGACCCACCGCCGACGACCTCACTCGCGAGGCCTTCGCTGCGGCCCTCGGAAGCCTGACGGGCGTGCCCCAGCCCCTGGTCGAGGACGCCGCGTCGATCCAAGAGATTCGCGAACGCTTCGCGATGGCGGGGCGTGAGATGCCCGAGTCGAACCGGGTCCAGGCGCTGCGACCAGAGGCCGCACGCCGGCTGCCCAATGCCTTCGGCACGGCGCCGGGCATGCTGTACCAAGGCGAAGCGAGCGACTCGGCCCGCCTTATCGCGTGCTTGCCCGGTCCGCCACGAGAGATGCAGCCGATGTTCGAGTCGAGCGTCGCGCCGCTGCTCCGGTCGCTGCCGGGAATCCGGCATGCCGAGCTGCGAGTGGTCCAGGTGTTCGGCCTGGGCGAGAGTGAGGTTGCGACCCGCATCGCCGGATTGATGCAACGTAGCAACAACCCAGCCGTGGGGACGACCGCGTCTTCGGGCATGGTGACTTGCCGGGTCCGGGTCGAGCCTTCCGAGGCGGTGCGTGGCCCCTACCAGACGGACGAGCCGGTCGCGGCGGTCGACGAAGCAATTGCCGCCATCGAGCAAGCGACGGGGCGCTTCGTGGTTGGGTACCGCGAGGAACCACTCGAGGCGTTCCTCCTCGAAGAAGCCACGGAGCGAGGGGTGATGATCTCCACGGCCGAGTCGTGTACTGGCGGGCTGCTGAGCGAACTCATTACCGGCCGGGCCGGGAGCTCCGAGGCGTACGCGGGCGGATGGGTGACCTACAGCAACGCCATGAAGCAACGCGAGTTGGGCGTGCCCGGCGAGTTGCTCCAGCGTCACGGGGCGGTCAGCGGCGAGGTCGCCCGAGCGATGGCGGCCGGGGCGCTCGAGCGTTCGGGGGCCGGCTTGGCCCTGTCGGTCACGGGCGTGGCCGGGCCGGGCGGCGGCACGTCCGAGAAGCCCGTAGGTACGGTCTGGATCGGTTGCGCGACCTCGGATCAAGCGCCCATTGCCAAGCGGTTTCGGTTCGCCGGCGGGCGAGGCTCGATCCGGCGGTGGACGGCCAACACGGCCCTTTTTATCGGTCTGCAGGCCCTCCGTGGCCGCCTCGAGGACCGATTGCTGCGGGAAACGACCTAGGTTGAATGCGACAGATTTCAGGGCGTTCGCCACCTGACCCTGAATTCGGGATCGATATCCGCCGATGACTCTGGTGAGCCATGCCAGAGGAGGCGGAGAGATGGCAAGTCCCGGCCACGAACCACTATTGAGCGTCTACGAGAACGATCCGGACGTCGGCGAGATCGTCGCTCTGTTCGTCTCGGAGATGCCCCGCCGACGCGCCGACATCGTGCGCGCCGCCGAGGCAGGCGATGCGGCCGAGGCGGCCCGATTCGCCCACCAGCTCAAGGGCGCGGCCGGTGGATACGGGTTCGAAACGCTCGGCCAGATCGCCGCGGCGGCAGAACACGCGCTCAACGACTTGCAGCCGTCCAAGAGCGACGACGCCTCGGCCGTGTATGCGGCCGCGGCACCCTTGATCGACGCGTGCGATCGCGTTCGCCTGGCAAATCCCGGGGCCGCGGCCTGAACGGGCCCAGGACACTGCGCAGGAGCCGCCCTTGAGCGAGAACGCCGACCAACTCCCTCAGCCCGCATCGAAGCCGATCGTGCTCATCGTCGATGATTCGCCGCTGGTGCACCGACTGCTGAAGGCCCGGCTGCGCGACGAGACGATCGAGTTGCGCCACGCGCACTCTGGCGCCGAAGCGCTCGAACTGGTGTGCACGGAAGACGTCGCCACCGTCCTGCTCGACCTGAGCATGCCCTCGATGGATGGGTTCGAGGTGCTCCGGGCGCTGGCCGCGAAGGACGAAACGGTGCACGTGCCGGTCATCGTGCTCTCGGGCCAGCAGGATTCCCAGGATAAGGTCATGGCGTTCGGACTTGGCGCCATCGACTACATCACCAAGCCATTCGACCTGGCCGAGTTGCGTGCCCGGATGCCTCATCTCTGCGCATCCATCGGCTCGTGCGCATGCTCAGCGAGCGGGCCCAGCTCGACGGCCTGACGGCACTCTGGAACCGCAGCCACTTCGACGAACGGCTCGCGCAGCTCGTGAGCTCGGCCGAGCGTAGCAACCGCCCCCTCTCGCTCGCCTTGCTCGACCTGGATCACTTCAAGAGCATCAACGACAATTACGGCCACCCCGCGGGCGATGCGGCCCTCCAGGGCGCGGCCGAGATCCTCAGCAGTTCGGCCCGCAGCTCCGACGTGCCCTGCCGCTACGGTGGCGAGGAATTCGCGATCATCCTTCCCGAGACGACGGCAGAGCAGGCACGCACGCTGTGCGAACGCATCCGCGAGTCGATCGCCGACCGGCACTGGCCCGCCCACCCCGACCGGAAGATCACCGTGTCGATCGGGATCGCTGGCTCGGAGGGCTCGACCGGCCTGCCGCCCGACCAGTGGGTGGCCCATGCCGACGCCACGCTGTATAAGGCCAAGGAAGCCGGTCGCGACCGCGTGATGCTGACCACGCTGACCAAGGGCGGCCCGAAGCTCGCCGCCGCAGGCTGACTCAGAACGGTATGACCAGGCCGACGTAGATCTGCGGTGCATCGCGCGCCGGATTGCGGCTGTCGCCGCGCGTCCGAGCGTTCGAGATGTGGTGCCACCGCACGCCGCCGATCAGGCGGATGTCCTCGTCGATCTGGCGCGTGAAGCCCACGCCCGCCCGCGGCATGAAGTTGAAGCTCGTGCCATCGGGCGGCACGTGGTCGGTCGTGCCGAGCACGCCGATGCCCACGTCGGCGAATATGCTCCAGCGATCTTCCTGGATGAAGTGCCAACGAAAGCCGAGGCTCGCGCTCAGGCCGAATGCGGCGTCCCGGCCTCGGTCGTAGAACGACCAGAGCCCGCCTTCGAGAAACCACTCGATGTCGTCGACCAGGAACTCGCTGTAGCCGAGGGTAAAGCCCTGGTCGAGGGCCTCTCCCGTGTACGCGGCCGAGTACGACACGATCCAGGAGTCGAAATCCTTCTGGCCGAAGGCGATCGCGGGCTCGGCAACCTCGTCGGCTGCTTGCCCGCTCCACGGCTCGTGCACGAAGCGGAGCGGCTCGTCGCTCGCCGCCCCGTCTTGCGCCAGTGCACCGCCGTGGCACGCTAGAACGGCGACCGCGAAGGCAAGGAACGGATGTATCACCATCGGCGTACGCATGGGCCCAAGGATACCACCAGCGAGACCCAGAGCGACAGGAGCGACCATGCCCGAGCAGCCCGACCGGAGCGATGCCCCCGACCCACAGACCCATCGACGCCTCACGAGCCTCGAAGAGACGGCCATGTTCCAGGAGCAGGCCGCCGGCGACGCCCGTGAAGCCGCCGAGGAAGCGCTACGGCGGGTGCTGGCGCTCGAGAAGCGGCTGGGCGCCATGGAAGAGCGGCTGGGCTCGCTCGTGCAGGCAGACCCCGACCTGCCCGAGATCGAGAAGCCGCCGCATTCGGCGGGCTGATCCGGCTGGCGAACCTGGCGGGCTAACAATCCCTCTCGCAACTTCTGCCGGCTGACCCCGGCCCGACCCCGAACACCGAAACGAGCGACCCCGTGCCCAACGCCCCCACCACCCCCAACCGCTCGACATGGACGGGCGCCTCGGTCCGCGCGTCGTTCATTGACTTTTTCAAGAGCTTGCAGAAGGCGCCGCATCCGTTCGTGCCGTCGAGCCCGGTGGTGCCGCTCGACGATCCAACGCTGCTCTTCACCAACGCCGGCATGAACCAGTTCAAGCCGCTGTTCCTGGGACAGGCCGATCCTTCGAGCGAGCTCGGCAAGCTGAAGTGCGCCGCGAATAGCCAGAAGTGCATCCGCGCCGGTGGCAAGCACAACGACCTCGAGGACGTGGGCAAGGACACCTACCACCACACGTTCTTCGAGATGCTCGGCAACTGGTCCTTCGGCGACTACTTCAAGGCCGAGGCCATCGAGTGGGCGTGGACGCTGCTGACCCAGGTGTGGGGCCTGCCCAAGGACCGGCTGTACGCCAGCTACTTCGGCGGCGACGAGAAGCAGGGCCTGCCCGCCGACGACGAGGCGAAGGAGCTCTGGCTGCGCTTCCTGCCGCCCGAGCGCGTGCTGCCCTTTGGCGCAAAGGACAACTTCTGGGAGATGGGCGACACCGGGCCGTGCGGACCATCGAGTGAGATCCACTTCGATCGCGTCGGCGGACGCGATGCCAGCGAGCTTGTCAATGCCGACGATCCGAGCGTGATCGAGATCTGGAACCTCGTGTTCATCCAGTTCGATCGCCAGAGCGACGGCTCGCTCAAGGAGCTACCCGCCAAGCACGTCGACACCGGCATGGGCCTGGAGCGCGTGCTCAGCGTGCTGCAGGGCAAGCCCAGCAACTACGACACCGACCTGTTCACGCCGATCTTTGACGCACTCTCAAAGATGACCGGCACGCGGCCCTACACCGGCAAGCTCGGGCACGAGGACGAGGGCCAGGTCGACTTCGCCTACCGCGTCGTGGCCGACCATTCGCGGGCGCTGACGTTCGCCATCACCGACGGGGCCGTGCCGGGCAACGAAGGCCGCGGCTACGTGCTGCGCCGCATCCTGCGCCGGGCCGTACGCATGGGCTGGCAGAAGCTTGGTGGCAAGCCGGGCTTCCTGAGCGAGCTGGTGCCCGTGATCGTCGAACACTACGGCGAGGCGTTCCCCGAGCTGAAGCGCAATTCCGAGCGGGTGGCATCAATCGTCCGAGATGAAGAAGAAAGCTTCGGGCGGACTATGGAGCGTGGGGTAAAGCTGTTTGAAGATATTGCTTCCGAAGCCAGCCGAGTTTTTATCATCGACTTCAAAGACCACCGAGATGCGCAGGGACGCAATCCGTTTGGCTTCATGATGGACACCGGCCAAGGTCAGGCGTCAGATGAGCAAGCAGACCTCAGAGGCGGCCTAATTGGAACCGAGGGTATTGATTGGCGAGGATTTGCCTCGGAATCTCGCCCGACGATTTCCGGTGCCGACGCCTTCCAGCTCTACGACACCTACGGCTTCCCGCTCGACCTCACCCAGGTCATGGCCGAGGAACGCGGGCTCGCCGTCGACGTTGACGGATTCCACGCTGCGATGGCCGAGCAGCGCGAGCAGTCTCGCGCGGGCTCGAAGTCGCAGGCCGAAGCGGGGCTGGCGCTCGACGCCGACGCGATCGCCAAGCTGCAGAACCTCAACGTCAAACCCACCGAGGACGTCGACAAGTACCACGGCCGCGAGATCCGCGCTCGCGTCCGGGCCATCTGGAACGGTACCGACTTCGACGAAAACACCCAGGCCAGCGGCCGGCCCGACCCGATCGGCGTGGTCTTCGACGTGACGAACTTCTACGCCGAGGCGGGCGGCCAGCAGGCCGACCACGGACGGGTGTTCGTGAGCAAGGAAGCCCGCACGAGCGTGAAGGACAGCCACCACGGCGGCGAGTTCAGGGTCGAGGGCGTCAAGGCCTACGGCGGGTACGTGATGCACGCGGGGCAGATGATCCGCGGCGAGCTGCGGGTCGGCGACGAGGTCACGCTGAACATCGACAACGAGCGACGCCTGAATCTGGCGGCCAACCACACGACGACGCACCTGTTCAACTACGCCCTGCGCGAGGTCGTGGGCGGCGACACGCCGCCCGAGCAGCGCGGCTCGATGGTCGCGCCCGATCGCATGCGCTTCGACTTCGACGCCAGCGGCCCGATCTCGCCGGCAGACCTGGGCCGCATGGAGACCATCGTGCGGCAGGTGCTCGAGCAGGACCACCCGGTGTACGCCGACCTCGTGCCGCAGGACAAGGCGCTGGAGATCAACGGCCTGCGCGCCGTCTTCGGCGAGAAGTATCCCAACCCCGTGCGCGTCGTGTCCATCGGCGCCCCCATCGACAAGCTGCTGGCCGATCCGAAGAACGACGCCTGGATGGAGTTCTCCGTCGAGCTGTGCGGCGGCACGCATCTGGCGACGACGGCCCAGGCCGAGAGCTTCGCCATCGTGCACGAGGAGGGCGTCGCGAAGGGCATCCGCCGCGTCGTGGCGGTCACGCGTCAGGAAGCCCGCCGTGCAATCGCGCAGGCTCACGCGTTGGCGGTCGAGCTCGACGAGGCCGCGAAGGTGAGCGATGAGCAACTGGAGCCCGAGATTGCGCGGCTTGGCAAGATGATCGATGAAGCGATCATCCCCGTGGCACGCAAGGCGGAGCTACGCGGAAGGCTCGGCGCGCTGCAGGACCGAGCCAAGGCGGCGCGCAAGGCGCTGGCGCAGCAGGCCAGCAAGAAGGCCGTCGAGCAAGCCAAGACGCTCGCGCAGAGCACCGGCGACGGCAACCCCGTCGTTGCGATCATCGATGCGTTGGGAGATCGCGGCGCGATGCAGTCAGCGCTGACCGAGGTGCGCAAGACGCTGCCCGACTCGCCGATCATGCTCTTGAGCTTGGATCCCGATAACAAGGTTGCCCTGCTCGCCGACGTCCCCCAGACAGCCATCTCTCGTGGGCTGAAGGCCGGCGATTGGGTTCGGGCGGTCGCGCAAGTCGTTGGTGGCAAGGGCGGCGGCAAGCCGAACCAGGCCCAGGGCGGCGGGCCCGGGGGCGACCGCGTGCGCGAGGCCGCCGACAAGGGCCAGGAAGTGGCCCTCGCCTCGATGGCCTAAAACTCTCTCGTGCCCGACCCCGACAGCAGCCCACGCATCGCGGCCTGGCGTCAGCGCATGGGCGGGTGGTCGGCGGGCGTCGACTTTGCCGCAACGGCCATCACCTGCGTGCTCATCGGGTTCGGCATCGACTTCGTCGCGGGAACGAGCCCGCTCTTCCTGCTCATCGGCTTGTGCGTGGGCGTCGTGGGCGGGTTCGTGGCGTTCGTCCGCACCGGCATGCGGCTCAACCGGAGCTTGAAGCGGTGAGCCACCACGCGCAGCCTGCCACCGACGAACCGCTGGTTGCGGCCACGCTCACCGAGCGCCTGTCCTGCGTCGCCTGCGGATACGACCTGCGCGGGCTCAGCGTGCTCGACCGCTGCCCCGAGTGCGGGCTCCGCATCGCCACGAGCATCCTGGCCGTCGTCGATCCGCGGGCGACGGAGTTCGAGCCGATCAGAAGGCCACGCCTGACCGCGATCGGGCTCATGGTCTGGTCCGTCGGCGGATTGCTGGCGGCGGCGTGCGTATGGACGCTGCGCGCCGCCGAGCTACCGGCGCTGCGAAACGATCCGCACCTTCTCGGCCAGTCCACGGAGCAGGGCCTCGCGATCGTGGGCTCTGTGTTCGTGCTCGTCTCGGGCATCGGAGCGGTGGCGCTCGTGCGTCCGACCAATCGCATGCCGTCGCGCGGCGTGCGCTGGGCGATGATGGGCGTCGCGTTGTACGTCCCGCTGGCGATCGCGTTCTACTACCTGCACGGCGTCGTCGACGGAGCCGCCGCTAGTCCGTACTTCGAGCGGTTGCCGGGCAGCGAACGCGTGCTGGCGCGTGGCGTCGAACTCGCGCTCATCTCCGGCGTCGTCCTGCTGCTCCGCGAAAACGCCCGAACGCTTGCGGCGCGCTCGGCCATCCTGCGGACCGGCCGCGTCGATCGGCAGACGATGTACGCCGTCGCGCTCGCCGCCGGCATCGGCCTCATCGGAGACCTGGTGCGCCTAGCGTCGGGCTCGGCCACCGGGGCATTAGCCGACGTGCTGAGCATCGCGGGCGTGTCGATCGTCGTGATCGCGTCGGCCCTTCTCACGCTCGGGCTGGCCGGCGCCGCGCTCGACTGCGTGCGGATCGCCCGAGCGCTGTTCCGGTCGGGCCGGCGCATCACCAGCTTCGTCTCGATGGTGGACGTCGCGCACGCCGAACGCCGGGCGGATGCGACCCCGTGAGCGACCCCGTAAGCGAACCCGTCCCGGAGGCCTTCCAAGAACGATTCGACGCGCTGCTGGAGCAGCAGCTCGCGGCCCTGCCCGACCGCGTCCGCGCCGTACTCGACGAGGTGCCGTTGCACGTGATGGACGAGCCCGACCCGGTCATCCTGAAGGACCTGGGCGTGGAGCCGCAGGACATCGCCGCGGCGACCGAGGAACTCTGCGGCCTGCACACGGGCTTTATGCTGACCGAGCGGCCGATCGAGCTCGACGCCGTCCTGCCCAACGAGATCCACCTGTTCCGACGCGGGATCGCCCTGATCTCGGGCGGCTGGAACGCCGATGACGAAACGGTGGCCGAGCAGATCCGCATAACACTGTTGCACGAGATCGGCCACCACTTCGGGCTCGAAGAGGACGACCTCGACGAGTTGGGGTACGCCTGAAGCGGGCCGATCCCTGCGAACATGCGGATCTAGCATCCGTACGAAAATGATCCAAACGCGTTCCACGCGCGGCACCAAGGAGGCCCCATGCGCCCGAACCGCACGCTCACGTACTTCGCCGCCGGACTCTTGACTCTTTCGGCCGGCGCCACCCATGCCCTCGCCCAGGCGCGCGAGCGCATCGGGCTGCTGGAGATCTCCGGCACGCCCGCCGACGCGCCCAGCCCCCTGGCTTGGCTCTTCGGCGAGACCGAGCCAACGCTCAGCGACCTCGTGTCGGCGATCGAGAACGCCCCCGGCGAGCAGAACCTCGACCACCTGGTCGTGCGCCTCAAGGACGCCGCGCTGAGCTGGGCGGTCGTCGACGAACTCGGCCAGGCGATCGAGTCGGTCGATATCCCCGTCACGGTGTTCGCCGAGCAGATGGGCCCGACGGATCTCATGCTGGCCAGCCGGGCCGACCGCGCCGTGATCCAGAAGGCGGGCGATGTTTCGCTCCCGGGCCTGTACATGGAAGAGATGTTCCTGGCCGACACGCTCGATTGGGTGGGCCTGAATGCGCAGCTCATCCAGGTCGGCGCCTACAAGGGCGCCAACGAGCAGATGACGCGCTCGAGCCCCAGCGAGGCCTGGGACGAGAACATCAGCGGATTGCTCGACAGCCTCTACGGCCACATGGTCAGCACGCTGGCCGACGGCCGCGGTACGAACAGGCAGGGCGTCGAGTCGGCCATGGAGACGCTGTGGATGGCCAGCGCCGAGGACGCCGTCGCGGCCGGCATGGTCGACGCCGCCGTCGACCTGCCCGACCTGGGCGAAACGCTGACCGGCGAGGGCTCGAACCCGCGGTGGATCACCATCTCGGCCGGCGACGAGGGCAACAGCTTCGACACCTCCAACCCCTTCGCCATGCTGCAGATGCTGACCGAGGAGCCCGACACCAAGCTCACCGGCCCCACCATTGCCGTGCTGCACCTGACGGGCGCCATCATGACGGGCGATTCGGGCTCGGGCGGTCTCTTCGGCGGACAGAGCATCGGCAGCCGCACCGTGCGCAACGAGCTGTCCGAGCTCGCCAGCAACGACATGGTCCGCGGCGTCGTGCTCCGCATCGACTCGCCCGGCGGGTCGGCAACGGCCAGCGAGATCATCTGGCAGGGCGTGCAGGAGCTCGCCGAGCAGAAGCCCGTGTGGGTCAGCATCGGCAACATGGCCGCCTCGGGCGGGTACTACATCGCCGTCGGCGGGCAGAAGATCTACGCCAACGAGTCGAGCATCCTGGGCTCGATCGGCGTCGTGGGCGGCAAGGTCAGCATGGCCGAGCTCTACGACACGCTGAAGATCAACGTCGTCGGCCGGGCCCGCGGCCCGCGCGCCGATATCTTCGCGTCGGCCGAGCCCTGGAGCGAGCAGCAGATCGAGATCGTGCGCTCGAAGATGGCCGAGACCTACGACCAGTTCACCGGCCGCGTGACGCAGGGCCGGCCGGGCATCGACCTTTCCAAGACCGCCGAAGGCCGCCTGTTCCTGGGTAGCGACGCGGTGCGGCTAAAGATGGCCGACGAGGTCGGCACGCTCGACGACGCCGTCGCCGACCTGGCCGACCACGTCGGCCTGGCGACCTACGACGTCCGCCACTTCCCGGGCCCCAAGTCGCTCACCGAGATCCTCGAAGAGTCGCTCGGCGGATTCATGGGCGCCAGCGCCCCGACCGACGCGTCGGCCCTGCCGATGGTGCGGGCCGCCCGCGCCGCGGTGGGCGAGCAGGCGTGGACGCAGATGGTCCACTCGCTCAACTCGTTCAGCCTGCTCCGCGAAGAGCCCGTCCTGCTGACGGCGCCCAGCGTGGTGACGTTCCGCTGAACACGAACTGATGCCATGAAAGAAGCCCGGGTCTGGCCCGGGCTCTTTTCTTGCGTGCTCCGTGGATGCGGCTTAGACCTCGAGCACTTCCTTGCTCTTGTCGGCCACGCGGCGGTCGACCTCGGCCTCGTGCTTCTTGAGCATCTCCTGGATCTGGTCCTTCAGGTCGGCGACCTGATCCTCGCCGATGTGGGCGCTCGAGTCCTTGGCGAGGGCGTCGGCGTGCTTGTTGGCATCCCGCCGCGCGTTGCGCAGGACGACCTTGGTCTCTTCGCCCACCTTCTTGCAGCGGGCGACGAGCTGCTGGCGGCGCTCGCTGGTCAGCGTCGGCACGTTAATGCGGATCGATTTGTCCTCGACGACGGGGCTCAGGCCCAGATTCGCAGCCTCGATGGCGCGGCGGATGTCGCCAACGGCGCCCTGATCGAAGGGCTTGATGAGCAGCTGCGTGGGCTCGGGCACGCTGATGGCGGCGAGCGCCTTGAGCTCGGTGCTCGCGCCGTAGTACTCGACCTTCAGGAACTCGATGAGCGCCGTGCTGGCCCGGCCGCTGCGCACGCCGCGAAGCTCCTGCTTGAGGTACTCCACGCCCTTTTCCATGGCGTCTTCTGCTTCGAGCAGGATGGTGTCGGGATCGGTTGACATAGAAACATCCTCAAATTCCGGCGGCGCGAGGCCGGGCCGGGAGCTTATCGCACGGAGAGTCGGGTGCCGATGTTCTCGCCGCGGATGACCGCCGCGATGTTGCCGGGCTTCTGGAAGTTGAACACGACGACGGGCATGTCCTGCTCCTGGCACATGGCAAGGGCGGTCATGTCCATCACGCCCAGGCCCTTGTCGATGGCCTGGGCAAAGGTCAGGTGGTCGTACTTGGTTGCGCTCGGATCGATGTTGGGATCGGCCGAGTACACGCCGTCGACCTTGGTGGCCTTCAGCAGGACGCGGCAGCCCAGCTCCATCGCCCGCAGCGAGGCGCAGGTATCGGTCGAGAAGTACGGGTTGCCCGTTCCGCCAGCCAGGATGACCACGCGCCCCTTCTCGAGGTGGCGGATGGCACGGCTCCGGATGAACGTCTCGGCGACGGCGCGGATCTCGATGGCGCTCATCACCCGGCTGTCGACGCCCACCGAGGTCAAGCCCTCACGGAGCGCCAGGGCGTTGATGACCGTGCCGAGCATGCCCATGTGGTCGGCCGTCGCCCGCTGCACCAGGCCGGCCGCCGCGAGCTGGGCGCCGCGGATGATGTTGCCCCCGCCCACCACGATGGCCAGCTGGGCTCCGAGCGTCGTCGCCTGGGCGATTTCCTTGCAGATGTCGGTGAGCAGGTTGGGGTCGACGCCCGCGCCCGAGCGGCCGAATGCCTCGCCGCTGAGCTTGAGCAGGAGCCGCGAGGGCTCGCGGTCGGCATCGGCAGCCCTGGGCTGCGCGGCTGTGCTCGGCTCGTCGACGGTGTGCATGGTGCTCGGCGGCCCCCGGAATCTGGCGTGGGATGGAGCAGGATCGGTCGACCCGGATTGCTAGGGAAAACCAGCGTCCCGGCCGCTTGCTTGCAACCCCGGGCCCCGGCCCCTGGTAGCGGAGTCAGGATAGGCACACGGTTTCGGGCGGCTACGCCCTGCCAGCCGATGAGGGTCGAGCGACCCCGGCCCGTCTCACGTGAGTACAACGCTTGCCGATGGATCACCACGACCGACACGAGCACGCGGAGACCGCACGTCCGCCGGCCAAGGATCGGACCGGCGAAGACCGGTCGGGCGGGGATGGGGCCGGCGAGCATGGGTCGGGCGAGCAGGAGCGTTCGGGGGCCCTCGCCTGGATCAACCGGCACAAGGTACCCCTGGCGGCCAGTAGCGCCGCGGTCTCGCTGCTGCTGCACGTGATCGTCCTGGTCATCGCCGCGCTCATCAACATGAACCAGCCGCCGGCGCAGCTGGGCTCGGCCTCGGCCGAGGTCGACTTCGCCGTCATGACCGACGCCGAACTCGCCGAGATCGCCGCCGAGGAACTCGCCCTGGAGGCCCCGGATTCGGATTCGGCCAGCTCCGCGCTCGAGATGGAGGCCGAGCTCGACCTTGGCGCCCTCGAAGTCGACATGTCGGACCTGGCCGAGTCGATGGGCGACGTCTCGTTGCAATTGGGCGGGGGCGACCTGGAAGGCGTAGGCCTGGGCGTGGGCGACAGCGTCGGAGCCGGCGCAAGCTTCTTCGGCGTCGAGGCTCGGGGCAATCGCTTCGCGTTCGTGGTCGACACCTCGGGCTCGATGGTCAACGACGGGCGGCTTCAGTCGCTCCAGCAGGAGCTCATCCGGTCCATCACGGCCCTCTTCAGCTCGTCGAACTTCTTCGTCGCGTTCTTCAACTCGAACGCTCGGCCGCTGGGCGACCGTGGCGTGGTGTGGGCCGAGGCGACCGATAGCGGTAAGAACTGGGCCCGGGCGCATGTTCTCGCAACGCGGGCCGAGGGTGCGACCCGGCCGGCCGCCGGATTCGAGCTCGTGGCCATGCTCGAGCCGCGGCCCGATGCGATCTACTTCATGACCGACGGCGAGTTTGCCGACGACGAGGCGGACCGGATCCTGGGCATGTTCGAGCGATGGAACATCCCCATCCACTGCATCACCTTCCGCAGCCGTGCGGGCGAAGCGGTCATGCGGCGTATCGCCACGGCTACGCGCGGCACGTACACGCACATCGAGGGCCCGCGTTGAGAGGCGTCGCGTTCATTCGGCGCTTGCCGGTCCTGATGCTCGCCATCGCCTCGCCCCTGAGGGCGCAGGACGGCGCACTCGTGCTCCGCGCTTTCGAAGAGCCACCGCCCGGGCGTGCGATGGGCGTCGGTCCACAGGGCGTACAGGTGCGCACGCCGCAGGGCGACGTCGTCGTCGTGGGATGGGACCGCGTACTCACGCCGCCGCCCGCGCTGGCCGAGGCGGCCGAGCCGTTCCAGCAGCTCTCGACCGACGCGTGGCGGGCGCGAACGCGTCTCGAGCGCGGCGACCTCGTACTGGCCGAGCCGCTGCTGCTGGACGTCTTCGAACGCACGCGTGCCGATGGCCGAGTGCTGCGTGGACCGACGGGCCTGGTCGTCGCCGAGGGGCTGCTGCGTTGCCGCCTCGCGCGTGGGGCAACGGCCGCTGCCATCGAGCCCTGGCTCGCGTGGCTCGATGCATCCATCGTCCGCCAGCCGCGGACCACGTTCGCCAACCGACAATGGGCGCGCGAAGCCGGGCTCCCGATCGTGATCGATCCCGCGACCGAGCTCGCGCCGATGCTGCCGCCGATGTGGCTCGAAACACCCTCGCTCCAGCTCGTGCTGCAGCTCGAGCCGATCGAGGGCGAGCGCGACAAGGCAGCGGCGATGCGGGCGCTGTATCAGGCCGCCGCACGCTTCGAGCTGGGCCAACCGGTCGACGGGCTGCCCGACGTGCCGCGCGAAGCCGCGAGCGAACTCGTCCGAGACATCGTGGCCGCGCGCGTGCTCGAAGCGCCGGCCCGGACGTCCGCCAGGGCGCGCCTGGAGGGGGCGATGGGCAACGCGGCCTCGCCCTGGCTGACCGCGTGGGTCCGCGCGGCCATCGGGCGCTCGCTCGTGCTCGAAGACGACGAGGAAATGCGGCTGCGCGGCGTCGCGCAGCTCCTCCGCGTGCACGTGCTGCACCGGCAGGATTCGCCCGCCTTGGCCGATGTCGCGCTCGCCGAAGCCGCCGTCACGCTCGAAGCGGTGGGCCAGAACGTCGTCGCCCGTTCGCTGGCGGCGGAGCTTGCACGGGTGAGCCCGCAGTCGCCGGTGCTATCGTGGCCCGAGATGGTCCCGCTGCTGCATTCAGACTCCGCCGCTGCAACGGCGGCGCAACCTTCCACGGTCGGAGAGACCCCATGACCCTTCTGCCGGGCGCGTGCGCCCCGATGTTTGCTCACGTCGCCGGCCTGCTGGCCCAGGCGGCGCCCGCCACCCAGCCCGCGGCCGACGAAGGCAAGACGCTGCTGCAGCACATCCTCTCGGGCGGACCGATCGGCATCGTCATCATCCTGCTGTCGTTCACGGCGGTGCTCATGGCGGTATGGCTGTTCGCCGAGATCCGCTTGCCCAGGCTCGCCCCGCCCCGCATCGTCGAGGGTCTCGATCGCCTGCTGGCGGCCAACGACGTGCGCGGCGCGCTGGCGTTCTGCCAGGCCGAGGAGAACCGCTGCCTGCTGACGGGCATGTTCGCCGCTGCACTGACGAGGTGCCTGCGTTCGCCGTTCGGCCTGCTCGAGCTGCGCTCGGCGCTGGAAGAGGCCGGCCAGGAACGCTTCGCCAAGCTGCAGCGCAAGACCGACCCGATGGGTCTCATCGCGGCGGTCGCCCCAATGCTTGGGCTGCTGGGCACGGTGGTCGGCCTCGTCGGCGCGTTCGAGACGCTCAGCGTGAGCGAGGGCGTGCGGCCCGAGGCGCTGGCCTCGAGCATCTCGGTGGCGCTCATCACGACGGTGCTGGGCCTGATCGTCGCCATCCCCGCGACGGCGCTGCACAGCTTCTTCCGCAACCGCGTCGATTCGCTGGCCCAGAACATCGCCGAGTTGACCGAAGAACTCGCCGCGCGCATACAGAGCGCCAAGCCCGCGGGCGGCCAGTCGCCCTCGCCCGCCGGCCGAGCCGCCGCGCCAACGGCCGCTGGCGCTCGCTGATTGATTGACGAACGGACGAACGGACGCACCCGATGCTCTTCGGCACCAAGCCAGCCCGCATGCGATTCACGGTGAACATGACGCCGATGATCGACGTCGTGCTGCTAGTCATCATCTTCTTCCTGTACACGGCTCGCTTCGCCGAGGTCAGCCGCACGAGCGTGGACCTGCCCGACGAGCCCGGGGCCGAAGAGAGCGCGAGCGACCCCGACGCATTGATGATCGACGTGCGCGACGATGGCGTATTCCTGGTGAGCGGCCGGGCGCGCTCGCTCGAACGCGTCATCGAGATCGTCGAAGAACAGGCCGAGCGCGTCGGCGGGCCTGAGAACCTCCGCGTGCTGCTGCGGGCCGATCAGGGCACCGCTGCCGGCCCGGTGAACGAGCTGGCGCGCCGGCTGACGGGCATGGGCGTGCGCCAGTGGAGCCACGCGACGGTGAACCGATCGGGGCGGGGCTGATCGATGCGCGTCCGACCGCCAAGCTATCGCGACGAAGCCGGCGACCTGCCGCTGACGCCACTCATCGACGTCGTGTTCCTGCTGCTGATCTACTTCATGGTGACGGCGACCATCACGCCGCCCGAGAGCCGCGTGGCGTCGACGCTGCAGGGCGAGCGCGGGGCGGGGCAGGCCCGGGACCTGAAGCCGCAGATCCTGACGGTCGACCTCACCGATGGCGTGGTGACGTATCGCATGGGCTCGCGGGTATTCGCCGACCGCGATGCACTCGCAGCCGCGCTGGAACAACTCCCGAAGGAGGGAGGCTTGTTCGTACGGGTGACCGATCGCGCGCCGTGGTCGGCCGTTGCGGGCGTCATGCAGGACGCCCTGGACGCAGGCTTCGTGAAGAGGACGTATGTACCGGCCGACTAGGACCGCCATGCTCGCGTGCTCGCTGCTGGCGTTCGCCGGCGGGGCAACGCATGCGCAGGACGAACAGCGGTTCGAGGCCTATCTCGAGCAATACGAGCTCCGCGAGGTCGAGGCGGCCGACCTCCGCCACCGCTTCGAGAACGGCCCGGTCGACGAACGCCGGGACATCGCCAAGCGGCTCGCCGAGCTCTACGTCGAGCTGCTAGGCCTGGCGACCAATGCCGACGAGCGTCAGCGCATCGAGC
Source organism: Phycisphaerales bacterium (assembly GCA_040217175.1). Taxonomy (NCBI): domain Bacteria; kingdom Pseudomonadati; phylum Planctomycetota; class Phycisphaerae; order Phycisphaerales; species Phycisphaerales bacterium. The sequence continues at coordinate 1,551,692 of JAVJNT010000001.1, forward strand.
AACTCGGCCAGCGTCTCACGCGGCAGTTGCCCGAGGAAGATGCCGGGGACCTGCGGCTCGCGCTCGTTCGCGCGCGGTACCAGTGGGCCAAGGAGGTCGCCGAACGGGCCCGGCTGAACCTGGTGCCCGCCGAGGATCTCGAGGAAGCCGAACGCACGCTACGTTCGCTCGCGCCCGAGCTTTCGTCGGTCGCGCAGACGGCGTCGGAGGCCGCGTACCGGCTCGATCGCCGCCGCACCGCCGTCGGGCTCGATGAGCAGGAGCAAGAAGCCTTCGAGGCCGCCGCCCGCGTGCGCTCGACGGCGCACTATCTCTTGGGCTGGACGCGGTACAACCTGGCCGTCATGACCGGTGGCGAGCGGTTCGCGATGGATGCCCTCAAGGACCTCGGCGTCTTGCTCGGGGCCGAAGAGAACCGGGCGGCGAGCGTGGAACGGGCCGACGAGCGGCTGATGCGCTTCGATCACGTGGCCGACGCCGCGATCGCCGCCGCGTTCTGCGAGTCGCTGCTGGGCAACGCCGACACCGCGCTGCGGTGGATCGACAAGATCGAGTCGGCGTCCACGCTGTCCGAGGGCATCCGTGAGCGCCTATTCGTCTGCCGGCTGCTCGTGCTGGGCGAGGCCGGCCGGTGGCGCGACCTTGCGTACCACAGCGACCGCATGCGTCGCTCTCGCCGCGCCGACGGCGAGCCCGGGCTCGAGCCGCTCGAAGCGCAGCTCCTGGCCAACGTCTCGTGGGAGGCGCTCACGCGCCAACGGCTGACGCCGCGTGATCGGTCGGTGCTCGAAGAGATCGCCCACGCCGCCATCCAGGACCTCGTGCGGCAGGACCAGGTCGCCGTGCTGCGGTCGCTCGTCGAGCAGTTCGGCACGTCATCGCTGGAGGGCGAGGGCTTCATCTTCGCGTTCGTGCGGGGGCAGAACGCGTACGAACGCGCGACCGACGCGTACGAAGCAGCCGGCTACGCCGACGGTGAGACCGCCACCGACGATACGGTCGCGAACCTCTACGCCGCGGCCGTACGCGCCCTCGACGCGGCACTCCAGGCCGATGATGCAGGCCGCTTTCCCGAAGAACGTGCCCAGGCCATGCAGCTCGCGGCGATGTCGGCGTACATGGGCGGGGCGATGCTCGACGCGGCGGATCGCTTCGAGCGCGCCCACGGGGCCGCCGCCGACACGGAGCAATCCGAGCGCGCCCTCTGGCACGCGATCGTCGCGCTCGACGCGGCCATCCGGGCGGGTGACGACGGGGTGGTGGCGCGGCGGGATCGGCTCGTCACGCTCTACCTCCAGAGCTTCCCGGGCACGGAGCGCGCCGCGCGGCTGCTCGTCGCACGGGCCGGCGCCGCGTCGGCCGACGACCCAAAGGCCATCGAGATCCTGCTCAACGTCGAGGCCGACTCGCCGCTCTACGAAGCCGCCCGACGGCGGGCCGAGCGACTGTTGTACGCCAAGCTGCGAGGGCTCAGCGGCGACGCACGGTCCGCGGCGGCGCTGCGTTACTTGACCATCGCCGACGAGCTCTTGCAGCTTGATCGCCGCCGCGCCGCGACGGGCGACGTCGACTCGGCGAAGCTGGCCTCCGATCGCGCGCTTGCGCTGGCTCGCGCGATGCTCCAGGTTATCCTCGGCTCGCCCGTGCCCGACGTCGAGCGGGCCGAGTCGCTGCTCGAGACGGTGCAGGAGCTGCGGCTGCGTGTCGGGTCGGCGCCGCAATCGATCGAGTCGGAGATCGCCTTCCGCCGGTTGCAGCTCGCGCTGGCCAAGGACGACGCCGACGAGGCTCGACGCATCGCGCGCACGTTCGATGAACAAGACGGCGTGTTCGACACGCTGGCCGACCGAGCCATGTACGCCTGGGCCGCCGAGCGATTCCGCGACACGCCCGAGCACACGGGGCACGCCCGGCAGGTCGTTGAATTCGGGCGTCCGGTCATCGTCGAGCTCGGCAGCGACGACGCCACGCTGGCCACGCCCCAGGCCTTCGGCGTGCACACGACGGTCGCGCGGGCCGCGTGGACGCTTTGGCGCACGTCCGGCGACGACGCGCAGCGCCGCGAGATGCTCGATCTCGTCGTGGCGATCGACGGCCGGCTCAAGGCCGCCGACGTCGCCGACGCGTTCTCGCTGACACGGTTCGCCTACGCCAGCGAGTTGTCCGGTCGTCCCGGCGACGCACTCGATGCCTGGCGACGGCTGCTCGCCGGGGCGCCCGAGGGCTCGGCCGGGGCGCTCCGCGCCCGGTACGAGTCGGCCCGGTTGCTGGGCGCCAGCGACGCGCCGCGCGCCATCGATGCGCTGCGCCAGCACCTGCTGCTGTATCCGGGCACGCCCGAGCCCTGGGCCTCGCGCCTCAGCGAACTCCTCGAAGCGCTCGAAGGCGGCCGCGATCTTCCCGGTCCCGCGTTGGAGGATGCGCCATGACCGCGCCTCCCCCGCCGCCACCGAGGCCCCAGCCCACACCGCGCGAGGCGGCCATCGCCGGCATCCTGGGGCTCGACCCCGAGACCGACTCGGCCGGGCTGCTGGGCGTCGACCCCGAGCGCACTGATGACGGTGAGATCGTCGCCGCGCTCAACGAGCGGCTGGCCCGCGTGAATGCGCATCGCTACGGCGGCACGCCCCTGGGCGACGAGGCCCGGCTCGCGCTCCACGCCGCGGCGGCGCAGCTCCTGGGCAACCGGCGTCGCGGCGGTGGGTTCGCCATCGCAGAAGACTCGCGGGCCGATCTGCCCGCACGATGGGATCGACCGAAGCAACTCCCGCCGGCCCACCTCGCCTTGCAGCAGGACGCCGTGCTCGCGCTGGGCGCGCACGGTGGCTGGAACGCCACCACCATGCGCCACCTCTCCATGCTGGCACATGCCCGCGGGCTGACCGGAGACGACCTGGCCGTCGCGCTCTCGCGCCTTGCTCGGCAGAGCGGACCTGCATTCACGAACTCGACCAACGGCGCGAGCGGGGGCGATGACGGCGTCACCGACCCGGGCCGCTTCACGCCCGCCGACGCCGGCCCGTCGCACGCCGAGAGCAACGACCTGGCGCTGCTTGGCGCCATGGCCGTAGCCGTCGTGCTGACGCTGATGGCCGCCGCGGCGGTGCTCATCGCCATCCCCGTCATGCGGACCACGGGCCAGGCGGCGCAGCAGGCCGCCCAGGCCGAGGCCCAGGCGGGCGCGGTAACGGCGGAGGGCGCGTCGCCCGAGGGCCCGACGGCCGAGCAGCGGGCCCGCGCCGTTGCCGAAGCCGAGCGCCAGGCCGAGGCCGAGAGAGCCGAAGCGGCCGCGACGCCCGACACGCGGATCGACACGATCGTGACCGACCTGCGGCTGGCCGCCGAGCGGCGGCGGAAGGGCGAGGCCTCGGCCCAGCCGGTGTTCGAGCGGGCGGTCGTCACGCTGGCCAACAACTGGCCGCGCGTCCGGCCCGACCAGCGGCAGGCCGCGCTCGGGCTGGTCATCGACCACCTGTACGTCGTGCGTGACGACGACTTGGCCACCCGGCGGGTCGTCGCGTTCCTGGCCGGCCCGCTCTCGGAAGAGGGAGCGCCGACGCTGGCCGCCCGCGCCTGGCAGGTCGGCGCCATCGTCCGGCTCAACAAGGAGCAGGACCTGCCCACCGCCGCGGTCGAGGGCCTGCGCGGCTTCCTGCTGACCGAAGCACCCATCGAGGCCCGGGCCGTGGGCGACTTCTCGGCGGGCGTGACGGTGTCGCTGCGGGCCGAGCTCGCGGCGCTGGTCGGCGCCGAGGGCTTCAACGCCGACCCCGACGCGTGGACGGCATGGCTCGAAGCGGTCGAAGGACTCGTCGCCAGCGAGCCGCAGCTCGGCCACCGCCTCCTGCTAGCGGGACTCGAGGCCATCCTGATGCGCGGCCCCGAGCCGACCGACGAGCGCGTGTTCCAGATCGTCCGCCGGTTCGTCGTCGCGCTGCCCTGGCGGCCCGAGGACGAGTCGCGCTCGCGTCTGCTGGCGTGGTTCGACGACCCGGCCGTCACCATCGCCGACCTACACGCCGTGACCAACGTGCTCGCGACGGCCTCCGGCGCGCCGGGCGTCGACCCGACCATGGTGCTGCCCGTGCTGGCAAGCTCGGCCCAGCGCTCGCAGGTTCGCGACCGCTTCGCGGCAGCGTGGAACGTGCAATCCGCCATGGCGCACGGCGAGGTCACCAGCCGCTGGCTGAACGAGGCCCGTCGACACCTAGAGTCGCAGCCCGAGAACACGCAGGTCGCCCACGCCGTCGACGCGGCCGTCTCGGCCAGGCTGAACACCGCGGCCGAGCTGCTCTGGCAGGGCCTGGCCAACGAGGCCGACGTCGTGCTGCTGAACCTGCGCGACGGCCTCAACGCCAAGGCGACGCCAACCACGGCCGGCACGCGCTCGATCTACATGGCAAGCCACAGCGACCCGAGCCCGTGGGCGTTGCGGTACCTCGAGCAACGCCGCCCGGAGTTGCAGGCCGACCTTCTCGACGAGTTGATGCGGAGCGGCCCGCAACATGCCGTCGACGCCGAGATCGTCACGCTCGCCTTCCTCCGCGGTTCGACCGCCACCGTCCGTGAGAAGGCCAGCGCCATCCTGACCGGTCATGCGAGCAAGCCGGTCGTCATCGCCGCCGTGCTCGAGGCCTTCCCGCTGCCGGGCGGAGACGTGCGCCGGCGCCAGCTCGTCGAGATGGTCACCGGCGTGCGCCTGCCGGCGGGCGAATCCTGGGAGCGGGTCGCCCGCCGCACGCTGGTCGAGCGCCTGCTCCAGTTGCTGGCGGCCGAGGGCGAACTGGCCCGGATCGATCGGGCCGCCGACGCCATCGCCCAGGCCTACACGCAGAGCCTCTCCATCGCTTCAACAACGTCGGCGCAGGCCGACAACCCACCCGAGCTCTCCGCCGAGCTGATGTGGAACCGCGCCCGCCAGCGCGCCGACCGCGTCGTCCCGCCGGCGATCTGGCCGCTGAGCCCGGGCGAGGTCGATCGGCGTCTGGCGGGGCGAACGCGGCTGGCCCAGGGGCGCGTGCAGTGGTTCGCGGCGTACCAGTCGGCCCTGGTGGAGATTGCGCTGTACAACGCGGCCGCGGAGCGCCCGTCGTTGGCGATGCGTCTGGCCGACGTACTGGCCAAGCTGCAGGAAGACCGCCGCGATGCGCGCGGCGTGCTCCAGCAGGTCTCGATCGTCGAGCGTGCCCGCCTCGAAGCGTGGCGACTGAAGCTGGCAGATGCTGCGAGCGGAGGGACGCAATGAGACTCACCTGGATCTTGGCAACCATGCTCATCATCGCGTGCGCCGCCCACGCACAGTTCGCGCCGCCCGCCGGCCAGCCCGAGGAGCCGGCCGAGACGCCGACGCCCGAGCCAGAGGGTGAACCAGAAGCGCAGCCCACGCCGATGCGCACCGCCATGCAGCGCGTCCATCGCTTGGAGGAGCGCCTGCGTGCGCTCGACGCCAGCGAGGCCCTCGCGTACCTGGAACTCGCCGAAGAAGTCAGCTCCGAGACTGGCTCACCGGAAGACCGCGACCTGGCGCGCCACCTGTACTCGGTGGCGTACGACCTCGAACGGCGGACCCGCGGCCGGCCCGAGGTCATGGCCGGCGCGTGCCTGGGCCTCGCGTCGCTCGAGGCGTCCGACGAGGGATCGGCCTGGCTCTACGCCGTCGCTGGGCTGGTCGACCCCAGGGCCACGCGCGGCGCGGGCGCCGGCATCACGGGCCTGATGGTCTCGCCCGACGTGGCGCTCGCGGCCGCCAATGCGTTGGGCCTGGCTCGCTCGGGGGAGGGACGCCGGGCCGGGCGGATGTACGAGGACGAGGCCGTGCGAGAGGTCTTCGATCGGTACGGACGGCTGCTCGGCGGTCGCGGCGGGCTCAGCGGCGTGAGCCGGTTCGAGCGTGCCTTACGAGACTGGCCCGACCTCGAGTGCGGCGGGTCGCGCGTCATCACGCGCCGGGGCGAGGACGGCATCGAGACGCTCATCTGCCCGACGTGCCGCGGCAATCCCGGCCCGCCCATGAGCGAGGAGGAGTTCCTCAACCAGCTCCGCTTCGAGAGCCGGCTGCTTCGGGGCATCCACCAGAGCTGGGGCGCCCAGATCGCCGCCGACGGCGGGGCGCCGCTGCTCGACCCGGACCCCGACCGCGTGCCCGAATTGCTCGCCGCGCGATACGGCATCCTGGTCGAGCGGACGCTGTGGCGCGACGGGCAATGGATCGAGCCGCCTTCGGCGACCGCAGCGCCCGCGAGCGACGAACCGGCGGAAGACCCGGCCCCGCAGCCGTAGACTGGCCCCTGCACCAAGGAGCCGCCGCATGTCCGAATCGCCCCAGGCCGCCGAAGCCGCTAAGCCCGACGCCGCCGAGACCGAGTCGCCGTTCAAGCCCGAGATCGTGTTCGAGGACTTCGCCCGCGTCGACCTACGGGTGGCGAAGATCCTGGAAGCCGTCGACCACCCCAAGGCCGACCGGCTGCTGAAGCTCACGCTCGACGACGGCAGCGGGACGCCCCGCCAGATCTGCGCGGGCATCAAGGGCCACTACGACCCGGCCGACCTGGTCGGCAAGAGCATCGTCGTCGTCGCCAACCTCGCGCCGCGCCAGCTTCGCGGCGAGGAGAGCCGCGGCATGCTGCTGGCTGGCAGCGACGCGGCCAAGGGCCAGGAAGAGCGCACGGTGGTGCTGCTCAGCCCGATGGCCGACCTGCCGCCCGGCTCGATCGTGAGCTAGAACGAATCAACGGGTCAGCGTGGGCGGCGACGCTCTCGGCCTGCTTCACGCCGCTCTTGCGGATCGCGCTGGTTCGTGGCGCGGTCGAGCATCGCCTGCACCTCAGCCTCGATGCGCTGCGACCGCTCGGCCTGCTCGCGCTCGAGCTTCTCGCGCGCGCCGCGGAGGCGTTCGCTCGTTCGTTCGAGCCACTTGGCACGGGCCGCGAGCTGGGCGTCGAACTGCGTTGCGACCAACTCGGTCAGGTCGCGGCGGAGGTCGCGGAGCTTCTCTGCCGTCAGCGTGCCGGCCTGGGCTTCGGCCCGCACCTTGCCCAGGACGTCGGCGATGCGCATGCCGTTCCGCAGGCGCACCAGCGCGGGCTCGAATTCCTCGGAGCCCTGCTCGCGCAGCTCGATCAGGCGTTCGACCTCGCGTCGCAATCGCAACACGGCGCGGCGGGCCTCTTCGGAGTCTCCCTCGGCCCGCAGTCGCTCGGCGAGCTCCGGCGCATGACGCTCGAAGAACGCCATGACGCGGTTGCGCACGAGGACGTAGTCCTGCGGATCGGCGTCACCGGCTCGGGGCGGTTCGGCGTCCCGGAGCCTCCGCTGGCCCGGTCGCTCGGGTCCGCGGGTCATCTCGCCAAGTACGCCCATCTCGCCGCGTTCACGGAGGTCGGCGAGGATCGCCATCGCCGACTCGCCGGCCGCGAGCCGCCGCTTGATCTCCTGCAGGCGGGCCTGCTGGCGCTCGGTCTGTTCGAGGCGGCGTTCGACCAGTGCCTCGAGCCGACCCGACTCGGCCTGCGCGCGATCGTCGCCCGACGCGGCCTGCTGTTGCTCTTGCGGTTGCGTTTGTGCAATGGCGCCCGGGCCCGAGATCGCCAGGCAGACGCCCGCCGAGAGCAAGCTCGCCAGCGTCGCAGTTCGCCTTGCCATCAGCCTGCCCCCATCTCGCCGTCCAGCGGCCACGACTCCACGGTCGGCTCCCACGCATCGTCGAGCGACTCGGCGTCTTCGGCCAGCGTCTCGGTCCAGGCCACGTCGGCGAAGAGGTCCGCGTACTCGAGCGCGGCGTCGACGTGCTCGTCGAGGGCGACGGTGCTCACGACGTTCGGCTGATCGGTCGGCGTCGTCGCCGGAGACATCCACGACGCACCCGCCCAGGCGAGCAGGCCGACGGCGGCCGCGGCCGCGATCGGCGCCATCCATCTCACCGGGCCGATCCTGGCCAACACGCCGGTCCGCCGCGAACGACCGTCGCGTAGCGCCTGAACGGAGGCCTGGTAGACCCGATCCTCGAGTCCATCCGGCGCGTCGACGGGGAGTGCGCGTAGCTGATCGGCCACGCCGCGAACGTCCTCGGGCAGGCGCTCGGAATCGTGCTCGTGATGGTGTTGGTTGAAAGACGCCATGGAAACCCCTCCGATTCAATCCGACCAACGCCGCCGACGCCACTTTAATGCACGCTCGGGCGTCCGAAAACGCTCTACGCGGTCGATTCCTCTGCCTCGGCCGCCTCCAACACGGCCCGCAACTTCCGCAGCGCCCGGTGGTGACGGGCCAGGACCGTTCCCAGCGGCTGCCCGAGCATCTCGGCGATCTGCTTGAAGCTCATGTCGGCCCGATGACGCAGCTCGATGACCTCTCGGTCTGCCGGGGGCAGGCCCGCCAGGGCGACCCGAAGGCCATCGGTTTCTTCGTGTTCGGTCGGGGCGCCGGCTTGCAGGCCCTCGGCGGCGTCTCCGAGGTCGTGGGTCGCGTGCCGCTTGCGGGCCCGGGCGTCGTCGCGCAGGCGGTTCATGGCGATGCGGAAGAGCCAAGCCTCGAACCTGCCCTGCTCCTGGTAGCGGCCCTGGCCCAGCACGCGGGCGACCGTCACGAACACGCTCTGGGTGATCTCTTCGGCCCGGGCCGGGTCGCACCCGCGGCTGCGGAGCAGGCCGAAGACGCGGCGGGCGTACTCGGCCACGATCTCGCGCCAGGCGTCTTCATCGCCGTCGGCAGCGCGCAGCACGAGCTCGCGGGCGTGCGCCTCGCGTTCGTCCGGCGCGTCCTGTCGTTCTCGGTCCTCGCTGGGCATGCCCGCTCGATTCCCCGCGTCGGGAGCAACGCCCGCCGCGTCCGCCCGATTGCATCGGCCGCCGGCTAGCCTGAGCATCATGCTGGCCTACACCGTCACCGCGACCACCACCGACCCCGCCGAGGCCGAGCGATTCATCGACTGGCTGGCCGGCGACCCCGACGCCGGCCGCACCGGGCACGCCGCCGACGTCGTCGAGGCCGGCGGCATCAGCGCCCAGATCGTTCGTGTCGAAGGCGGGCCGGGCGAGCCCATCCGCGTCGAGTGCCGGTACGTGTTCGAATCCGCCGAGGAGTTCGCCCGGTACGAGCAGGGCCCGGCCGTGCCGCTGCGGGCCGAGGGCAAGGAACTCTTCCCGCCCGACGGCCCCCTGAAGCTCGGCCGGAGCGTGGGCGAGGTGGTGATCGAGGCTGGCCTCGCCCGATAGGCTGGACTGCGGGACGCCCTGATCCTGCCGAAGGGCGAACGCCGGACGCCCCGGGTCCGTAGTCAGGCGTCAAGCGTGCCCGGCGCCGCATCGATGCGGCCGCCGCTACCTCCGGAGCCCCGACTTGCCAGAACCCGACGAGCGGCTATTCGAGCAGTATCGTGCGGGCGACCTCGACGCGTTCCGGCGGCTCGTCGAGCGTTATCGGAACGATCTCGTCCGGTTCCTTTACCGCCTCACCGGCTCGGCCCACGCCGCCGAGGACGTGTTCCAGGACACGTTTTTGCAGGTTCACACGTCGGCGGCCAGCTTCGATACTTCTCGGAGGTTCAAGCCGTGGTTATTCACGATCGCGGCGAACAAGGGGCGGGACTACCTGCGTAAGAAGGGCCGGCGGCCGGCGAGTGAACTCAACGCGCCGATCGCCAGCGACGGCGAGGGGGCCACCTTCATCGACCTGCTCGAGGTCGAGATTCCCCCTCCCGACGCGGGACTGGAGCGTGCGGAGCTGGAGCGCCTCGTGCAGGACGCGGTGCAGCGGCTCTCGCCCACGCTCAGGGAGATTTTGCTCTTGGCCTACTTCCAGCGGCTCAGCTACGCCCAGATCGCCGACGACCTGGAGATCCCCCTGGGGACGGTCAAGAGCAGGCTGCACGCGGCCGTGGCGTCGTTCGCCAAGCACTGGAAGGCCGTGATGCACGAGAACAACCTGACCGAGCAGGGCCACGACCTCAAGCGGGCCGGCGGCGAAGCGGGGGGCACGGCCCGATGACACGCGAGGACGACGCACCGATCAATCCCGAGCTTGCCGGCGAGGCCCGGTTGGGCGAGGCCGACGTTCGTGCGGTCGATCGCTGGATCGACGGCGAGTCGCCTGCCGACGCCCGCGAGCACCGGCTGGACGCGTTGCTCGCACTCCTGAACGCCGAGAGCGCGATCTCGGCCGACTCGACCCTGACCGACCTGACCATGCTGCGTGTGCTTCGGGCCAGCGGCTCGGGCGTGTCGAGCGATGCGGCCGAGGCCCAGCCCGAGCTGAACCCGATGGACGGCGAGGCCCTCGACGCCTGGATGCTGGCCGGCGGCGCGGTCGATCGCGTGCCGGCCCCACTGCGCGAGCGGGCCGAGCGGTTGCACGGCATGGCGACCCTGGTGAGCCAGGGGTCGCAGCCCGAGGCGTCGAGCGACCTCGTCGACAAGCTCATGACCCGCGTGGCGGCGACGCCTGCGCAGCAGCGGCCCGACCCGCAGCCCGAGATTGCCGGCCGCATCCGCCTGGCCGACCTGATGTCGATCGCGGCGGTGCTGGTAGTGGGCGTGTCGGTCATCTGGCCCATGCTCAGCTCGATGCGCGAGGCCCACTACCGCACCGTGAGCTCGGCCCGCATGGCGGCCGTGGGCAACGGCATGGCCGCGTACGCGGGCAACTACGGCGCGCTGCCGCAGGCCTCGGCCTCGCTGGCGGGCAACCCGTGGTGGGAGGTGGGCGAGAACCCGGCCCACTCGAACTCGGCCAACCTGTTCACGCTGGCCCGCGACCGGTTCGTGGAGCTCGCCCAGCTCGCCAGCCCGACCAACCCGCAGGCGCCCACGAGCGTGACGGGCGAGGACGCCACCGACTGGGGCTCGCTCGACGAGGTGTCGTACAGCTACCTGAACATGTTCGGCCGCGGTGGCCGGGACGGCGGGGCCTCGCTGCTGACGCCCCGCAGCGCGGTGCTGGCGGATCGCTCGCCCATCGTGCCGCCCAGCAAGCGCGGGGAGGCGGCCCGGGCCGACGCCAACTCGACCAACTTCGGCGGCCGGGGCCAGCACGTGCTCTTCGGCGACGGCCGGGTCGTGTGGCTGACCAGCCCCGTGTTGGAGAACGGCGACAACATCTGGCTGCCCGGCACGATCGAGCGCGACCTGGCCCGCGACGGCCGGGCCACCCTGCGCGGCCGGGAGACGGCCGACGGGCCCGAGGATGCGTTCCTGGTGCCGTGAGGGCCGGTTTCGCCCCTCCGGCTGGCTTTTCCACGCACGTGACGGCGCCTAGCATCTCCGCTCTCGCAGGGCCCTGGCTCTGCGGGGCTGGAAAGGGTTGATTGCCATGCCGAAGACCAAGCCCCACAAGGGCACGCTCAAGCGAATCCGGATCTCCAAGACGGGCAAGGTCCGCCACCGCTCGGCGAACCACAAGCACTTGAGCTCGCACAAGTCGGCCAAGCGCCTGCGCCACCTGCGCAAGGACCCGATCATGGCCAACCCGGATGCGAAGCGGCTGGAGAAGCTGCTGTTCCGCCGCCTGCGCGGTCGCAACCAGCCCAGGAGCACCATGAAGCGGAGCCCCAGCCCCGAGCAGCGTCGCGCCGAGCGCGAGGCCGCCGCGAAGGACAGCTGAGCCCGCCCGTTGGAGGGCTTCGGCCCGACTCGTCTTGACAATCGTGTAGGCCCTCGGCCCGGGCCATAAGCCGGCTGGATGCACCAGCCGCCCCTCGCCGAGGCAGGAGATTCTGATCATGCCCCGCGTTCGCATCGGCTCTGCCCGCAACCGCTCCCGCAAGCGCATCCTCAAGCAGGCCCGTGGCTACTACGGCGCCCGCAAGAACCACCGCTACCTGGCCAAGGACGCCATCATCCGCGGTGGTGCGTTCGCCTACGCCCACCGCCGGCTCCGCAAGCGCGACATGCGCAAGCTCTGGATCACGCGCATTACGGCGGCGTGCAAGATGCGCGGCACGCGGTACAGCGTGGTCATCAGCGGCCTGAAGGTCGCCGGCATCTCGCTGAACCGCAAGATGCTCAGCCAGATCGCCATCGAGGATCCCAAGCTCTTCGATTCGCTGGTCGAGACGGCGATCAAGAACACCCGCGCGGGCAACCCGGGCGAGTTCAAGCCGGCCGCAGCCTGATTTCATCGAGAACCACGACACAAGAGGCCCGAGCGCAAGCCCGGGCCTTGTTGCTTTGGTCGGTCGCTCAGTCTTCGCGGAGGAACTTGCGGAGCTGGGCCTGGGCCTTGTTCAGGTCGGTCTGGAGCTTGCGGACGCGGAGCAGCGAGCGGACGCGGGTGAGCAGTTCGAGCTTGTTGACGGGCTTGGTGAGGAAGTCGTCGGCGCCGCAGTCGACGGCGCGCTCGACGTCGCCGACCTCGCCCAGAGCGGTCACCATGATGATGGGGATGTCTCGCGTCGCCGGATCGCTCTTGAGCCGCTCCGTGGCCTGGTAGCCGCTCATCCGCGGCATCATGATGTCCATGAGGATGAGGTCGGGGGCGTCCGCAGCGACGACGTCGAGGGCGGCCTGCCCGTCATGGGCCACTTGGACGGTGATGCCCAGGTCGTCGAGGTAGGCCTCGAGCAACTCGGCATTCTGCGCGTTGTCGTCGACCACGAGCACGGTGCCGGTCAGCGGCTCGTCGGCACCGGTCTGGGCCTGCGGGTCTGGCTGCGTGGTCATGTGGCCTCCGGAGATTCGTGCTGGCCGGCGTGGGCCGGATAATCGGGGGGATGGCCCGGAATACGCTGACTTATACGCCCACCGCTCACACCGGGCCGGCTGGCAAGCCGATGGTGGGCTGGAACGGTACACCCCAGCGGCACGGAGGCGTGGATGGCATCGGTTGTTGTTCGGCGGGGGCAGAGCGGCGGCGTGGCGGATCGAACTCGGGCGATGCTGGCGATGCTGGTGGTGCTGCTTGCGGCGCTGCCGGCGACGGCCGGCATGCAGCGAGACCTCCAGCGCGACCTGGAGCGGGCCGTCGCCCAGGCGGGCCTTGACGGGCTCGACGTGGGCGTCAGCGTGGTCGACCTCCGGACGGGCCGGCGGATCGTGGACATCGACGCCTACGACCCGTTGATCCCCGCCTCGAACATGAAGGTGCTGACGAGCGCGACGGCGCTCATGACGCTCGGCGACTCGTTCATGTTCGACACGCGGTTCCTGCTGGTCGACGACGCGCTGGTCATCGTGGGCTCGGGCGACCCGGGCCTGGGCGACCCCGCGCTGCTCGCCGACATGCCCGAGCCCATGGACGTCGACGCGCTGCTCGACTTCGTTGCCGACGCGATCATGCGGGCCGATCCGGGAGCCATCCGAGAGATCGTGATCGACGACCGGGTGTTCGACCGCGACACGGTGCACGAGGATTGGCCCGAGAACCAGCTCCAGTACTACTACTGCGCCGAGGTGGGCGGGCTGAACTTCCACCTGAACATCGTCAACGTGTTCGCACGCGACACGTCGCTGAACCAGCCCGCGCGGATCGTGCTCGAGCCCGACGCCAGCAGCATCGAAATCGAGAACAAGACCCGGACGGCCGCACGGCGCACGCCCGCGGGCCGACCGCACCAGAGCGCGATCTCGATCGCTCGCGACGAGGCCGGCAACCGCTGGCGTGTTTCGGGCGAGGTGTCTCGGTCGGTGGGCGCCCCCACCGCGGTGCGCGACACGGCGATCGTCTTTGGCGAGCTGCTCGCCGAGCGGCTGGAGCACCGCGGGGTCGAGATCGGTGACGCCCACGCCTTGCCGGGCGAAGCGGTTCGGCGGGCCGAGGCGGACGAGCGGTTCGAGGGCGAGCCCTTGCTGGTGATCAAGACGCCCATCGCCGAGGTGCTCAAGCGCTGCAACAGGGATAGCTACAACCTGCACGCCGAAGCGTTGTTCAAGCGGATCGGGCACGAGATTACGCGGCAACCAGGCAGCTGGGTGCTGGGTGCGGCGGGCATGCGCCAGAAGCTGACCGACGCGCTTGGTCCGACCGCGCTCGACGGGCTGCGCGTGGCCGACGGGAGTGGCATGAGCCGCGACAACAAGATCTCGCCCGCCACGCTGACCTCGCTGCTCGCGCACATGCACGTCACGAGCGACGAGTCGGCTCGCGTCCTCTTCCGCGACTCGCTCGCCCGTTCGGGAGAGGGCACGCTGCGGCGTGGGTTCTTGTCGCCTGCTTCGCTCCAGCACGACGTGCTGGCCAAGACGGGCTATCTGAACCACGTCCGCACGATTTCCGGCTACGTCGTGCCCAAGGGCAGCAGCGAGCCGATCGCGGCGTTCTCGATCCTCATGAACGGCTTCAACACGAGCGACGGCTTGCGAAGCCGAGAGCTGCGCAACGAGATGGTTCGCCTCATCGATCGCAAGGCGGCAGAACTGGGCCGCGTGGTCGTGCGGCCCGGCACACCGTAGGACCTAGCCCGGCCCCACCACTTCGCGAGCGTCGGTGAAGCGGCTCGCGATCGAGTCGGTTCGTGCCGCCGCGTCGTCATCACTACGGATGACCGGAGGCCAGGCACGAACGGCCTGGCCGCGCAGCGAGCCGGTCGTCTTCGGCGTGGCATCCCACGCGCGGACGCGGTGCTCGGGCGCGGTCGGGAGCGCATCGCGACCGGGATCGCTGTTGGCCAGGAAGTGGAACATTGCCTCGTCGATGTTCGTGACGTCGACGTCTTCGCCAAGGAAGACGACGAAGGGGACGGCGCTGCCGATAGCCGAAGCGACGCGCCGCCAGAGTTCCTCGACGGCCGTGCCGCGCGATGCGGTGGCGATGAACAGCCAGCCCGGCACCGGCATGGCCGCGCCGTCGACGCCCGAGACGACGGCTGGATCGGGCAGCGTGCGGCCGGGCGGATCGTCGTTCAGTCGGTCGCCGGGCATCTTCTTCGTGCAATCGAAGCCGATCTTGGTGCCCGCGCCCAGGGCCGGGGCGGCGTGGTCGAGGATGTCGAGCGGGCCTTGCGTGAGCACGACGTCGGCCAGCGGGTCGCATCGCTCGGCGGCGAGCCTCAGGACGGCTTCGGCGTCGTGGACGTCGGCGTCGGCGTCGACGACGAAGAGGCACTTGGTCCAGGCCATCTGCCCCGCGCCCCAGATGCTGGCCATCACGCGGCGGCCCTGCATGGCGTAGGCCTTGTTGATCTTGATCATCGCGCAGTTGTGGAAGGCGCCGAAGAGCGGCAGGTCGTAGTCCTCGATGTCGTGCACGATGGTCTTGAGCAGTGGGAGGAACAGGCGCTCGGTGGCCTTGCCAAGGAAGTAGTCTTCCTGCGGGGGCAGGCCAACGACGGTCGTCGGGTAGATCGCGTTCTTGCGATGCGTCAGGGCCGTGACCTTCACGATCGGATAGCGGTCGGGCATGCTGTAGAAGCCGGTGTGATCGCCGAATGGGCCCTCGAATACGGCGCCCGGACCCAGCGGCTCGTCGGTTTCCCGCGGGTCCCAGCCCGGGTAGCCGGCCTCGGTGCTGACCTCGCCCTCGATGACCATCTCGGCATCGGCCGGCACCCAGACCGGCACGGTCTTGCCGCGGCACATGCGGATGCCCTTGCCGTTGAGGAAGCCGGCCATCAGCAATTCGCTGATGCCCGGCGGCAGCGGGGCCGTGGCGGCGTACGGCAGCACGCTCGGCCCGCCGAGCACGATGGCGACGGGCATGGGCTTGCCCAGCTTGCGCCAGCTTCGCCAGTGGCTCGCGCCGTCGTGGTGCAGGTGCCAGTGCATGGCGACGCGGTCCTTGCCGAGCAGCTGCACGCGGTACATGCCGATGTTGTGGCTCGCTGGTCGCTTTTCGTTGACGTCGTCGGCATGGATGGTGTGGATGCCCGCCAGGGTGATGTAGCGGCCGCGATACCTGGCGTTCCACTCGTCGTCGGAGACGTCGGGGTGACCAAGATCGGCGATGCCGTCATTGATGCCTGCCGGGTAACCGACGGCCTCGAAGTCGCCGTCGAGCGGCCAGCAGCGGAGGATCGGCAGCTTCGTGAGGTCGATGTCGTTTCCGGTGTGCACGACCTGCTGAACGGGGCCGGCCTTCTTGCTCCGCTTCGGCGGGATGCGCAGCAGAGGGGCGAACTGCTTGGCCTTCGAGACCACCTCGCCCAGCGAACGCGGCGGTTGAGGCTTGGTGAGCTCGCCGATGAGCGCGGCGATGGTCTCGAGGCCCTCGTCGCCCGTGTGGTGGCCGAGTGCCATCTCCATGCGGCGGTAGCTGCCGAAGGCGTTGATGAGCACCGGGAAGTCGCTGCCCTCGACGTTGGTGAAGAGCAACGCGGGACCGCCGCGATCGTGGAAGCGCGGGTCGTTGCGTTGGGTCGCGGTCGCGCAGGGGCTCGGGGCCGCGGCCTTGCTGGCGCGGCTGGCCAGGTCGGCGATGTCGCCCACCGCCGAGACTGGCTCGGCGATTTCGAGCAGCTCTCCGGCGGCTTTCAGGGCTTCGACGAAACGACGCAGGTCACCGTACATACCCTCAACCGTATGTCGACCACGCCCGAAGACCTTCGCGATGGCGGGGAGCCCCGCGTGCTCCATCCGTGGGACGAGCTGAGCAGGATGAGCGATCCGCCATCGGCCTTCGCGTGCGCAACGATGCGGGACTGGCCCGGTTACTTCAGGGCCGTCGCGGGCAAGGAACCCCGCGAGACCCTGCTGAAAGCCCTGGAGCTGTTCGAGAGGCCCGGGCTCGCGATCGATCTGGGCTGCGGCGAGGGCCGAGACACGGTCGAGCTCTTGGCCCGCGGCTGGCGTGTGCTGGCGATCGACGGGCACGAGATGGCCGTCGATCTGGTCGTCCACCATCCGAGGCTGCCCGCCGACGCTCGTGAGCGGCTGGAGATCCGCCACGCCGAGATGGAGTCGGTGGAGCTCCCGCCGTGCGACCTACTCAACGCGAGCTTCAGCCTGCCGTTCTGCCGGCCCGAGCAGTTCGACGTTCTCTGGGACCGCATCCATGCGTCGATCCGGCCCGGCGGGGTATTCGCCGGCCAACTCTTCGGCGATCGCGACACCTGGGCGACGTTTCCAGATCGCAGCCACCAGTCGCGGCGAAAGGTTGGCCAGATGCTCCGCGGTCGCTTCAATCTCGAGCACTTCGAGGAAGCCGAGCGCGACGGCGAGGATGCCCGTGGCAACTCGAAGCACTGGCACGTGTTCCACGTCGTGGCCCGTCGCTGCCCCGACGGCTCGTGGGATTGCGCCGAGTAGCTAGCGGCGGTAGATGTCCGGAACCAGGAACTCCCAGTCCGGATGTGCGTGCGGCCGCGTCTCGCCGGGCTTCTGGGGCACGAACGGGTCGGGCGTGAGGTCGGTGCGGTTGTGCCACCGGCAATCGGGGTTGCCGGTGTCGAGGAAGCGCAGGACCTCGACATGCCCGTCCTGGAAGCCGTACACGCCCTTGCCGGCGTGCCAGTAGCTGTATGGGCCGGGGTTGTCGCCGTAGTAGTTGGCGACCAGCGGCGGGCTGACACGCAGGTGGCAGAAGGCGCGGTTGGTTTCGGCCACCAGGATGGTGTGGCTCGGGCGATCGATGACCGTGTCGATGATCCGGGCGTCGTCGTCGATGACCCGGCGGCGCCAGAGCAGGTGGCCGTTGAGCGCGTAACTCGAGTTAACGTCGCCGACGCATCGGAGCCCGCCGCTCTCGTAGCCGAACTCGCTGCGGGGTCCGGGGTCGGGATGGAGCGGGCAGCACCAGACCTTGGAGTCGTCGAGGTAGCCCTGATCGATCAGGAGTTGACGCCAGGTGACGTATTCGCCGGCACTCTCACGCACGCGGTTTTCTGGGAGCCGAGAGCCATTCGATGCCGAGAACGCGTTGATGCCCACGAGCATCTGACGCACATTGCTGAGGCATCGCGACTCGCGGGCGGCGTCCCGGGCTTGCAGGATGATGGGCGTGCCAATCGAGAACAGCACGAGGGCGATGATGACGACCACGACCATCTCGGTGACAGTGAACGCACGACGATTGGGTGGGGTGTTCGTACGCACTTAGCCACCACTTCCGAGCTTCACCAGGCGGATCGGGTTGTCGAGTGCGTACTCGAACGACCGGGGCCAGCGGTTGCTCCGGCCCGTCGAGGGCGGGTAGTACGCGATCTCGTAGCCGCCCTCGACCTCGCGGATGAGTAGCTTGAAGCGGGTGCCGATGAGTCGCGGGTCTCGCCCGCCGGCCTGGATGCTCTGGACGCGGGAGTAGCCGTCCATCTGCGTCCACTCGATGACGCGGTAGCGGCCGGCGTTCCAGCTATCGGGGCCGAAGCGGATCTCTTCGCCCGAGATCCGGACGATGATGCGTTCGGACTCGGTCCACGGACCGAGGATGCCGAGCGGGCCGGCGTCTTCGGGGATCTCGTCGCGCTGGTCCCACCCCGGCGGCGGCCGCACGCCGTACCAGTCGGGCTCGTTCTTGCCGATCTGGACGAGGCCGTCCTTCTCGCGGATGACGAGCCGATCGAACTCGTCGAAGCCGACTTGGAGCGTGAGGTTCTGGCCTCGGCGGAACCTGGCCCACTCGTCGCTCTCGGGCAGCACGCGCGCGGTGCGCACGTCGAGCTCGGCGACTTCCCGCAGGTCGGTCTTCGGATCGTCTTCGACTTGGCGGGATCGGCTGATGTCCAGCCGGATGCGACGCGGCTTGCCGCTCTCGGGCTCCATGCCGCGGCGGATCGCGATGCCGTCGTCGGTGATGAAGGTGCCGCTGGCGTTGAAGTCCTCGTCGTAGGCCGAGATCATCTGGAACTGGCCGAGCCGCCCCCTCGGCCGCGCGGGACCGGTGGCGACTTGCGAGGTCGCGCCCGCCAGCACGGGCATCGGGGCGTTGTTGCCCGGCTGGCCCGCACCCCCGCTGGGGGTGAGCAGCAGCGATCCGATGGTGGCCGCGGCGCCGGCGGCCACGGTGAGGGCGGCCGTTCCCAGGACGGCCGTGCCTTTCGACTGTTGGACGCCGATGCCGGCGATAGCGATCTTGCCCACGTGCGCGGGCGCCGCGCCGATTGACAGGCCGGACGTCGCGTGCTGGAGCGCCGCGGCGAGCGTGGCGCCTCCGGCGACGACCAGCCCGCTCTTGCCGAGCCGACCGCGCAGGCGATCGAGTGCCTTGGAGAGCCGACGCGAAACGGCGCCCTCGCTCAGGCCCATGTCTGCTGCAAGCTCGACCTGCGGCCGGCCGGCGAGATAGCGCGCGACGATGAGCTGGCGATCTTCGTCGGCAAGCTCGGCGAGGGCTTGATCGATGAGCGGCTCGAGCTCGGACCAGAGGCCTTGCGCCGGATCGTCGAGCGCGAGCCCCTGGCGGTGGCTGGCGGCGGCGCCCTCGGCCCGCGAGCGGGCGCTCGACCGGCGGATCAAGTCGATCGACGCGCCCACCGCACATGCGTGCAGCCAGGCCGCGACGTTGCTGCGGATGCGGTGAGCCCCGCGGGCGAGCCTCAGGAAGGTCTCCTGGGCCGCGTCTTCGGCGTCGGCCTCGCTGCCCAGGGTCCGCCGGCACGTCGCCAGCACCATGGCGTGGTAGCGGTGACTGAGCACCTCAAACGCCCGCGGATCGCCCGTGCGGACGTAGGAACGCAGCGCCGCGGCGTCGTCGAGGCCGGCGAGGGTTGCGTCGGCGTGGCTGGGCATCGTGAACATGGTTGGGCTCCTCTGCCCCACAGTCGCACGCCGGTGGTCCGTCTTGCGCGCGGCGATACCCTCACGTGCCTGACCGAAGGCGGTCTTCAGCGAACCGCGGGACTCGTCCTGGAATGCGGGGCGGGCGATCCCGAATCAGGACTTGCGAGGAGCATGCGATGGCCGAAGCGGTCGTGTCCGTCCAGGACATCCACAAGAAGTACGGCGGACTGGGCCGGAAGGTCCATGCGCTCCGCGGCGTCACGATGGACGTACCGCGTGGGTCGATCTTCGGCCTTCTCGGACCCAACGGCGCGGGCAAGAGCACGCTGGTCAAGATCCTGATCACGGCCGTCAAGCGAACGGGCGGCGGCGGATCGCTGCTGGGCAAGCCCATCGGCAACAAGGACGTGCTCTCGCGCGTCGGCTACCTGCCCGAGCACCACAACATGCCCAAGCACCTGACCGGGCGGCAGGTGATCGAGTTCTTCGGCGCCATGACGAAGATGTCGCGAGCCGACCGCAAGCGGCGCGCGGGCGAACTGCTCGAGCTCGTGCGCATGAGCGACTGGCACGACAAGAAGGTCGGCGGCTACTCGAAGGGCATGCGGCAGCGGATCGGCATCGCCCAGGCACTCGTGGCCGACCCCGACCTGGTGATCCTCGACGAGCCGACCGACGGCGTGGACCCGGTCGGTCGGCGTGACATCCGCCGCGTGCTGCAATCGATGCGAGACGATGGCCGCACGGTGTTCATCAACAGCCACTTGCTGGGCGAGCTCGAGATGGTGTGCGACACGGTCGCCATCATGCACAAGGGCCAGGTCGTCTCGACGGGCTCCATCGACGCGTTGACGGCCGGCATGCTTCGGTACGAGATCGAGGTCGACCAATCCGATCCGATGTCGCTCGTCCGCGGCCTGCTGAACGACAAGGGCACCCTGGCGGGCGGCGAGACCATCGAGGCGGACAAGAGCCGCCTGTGGATCGGCACGACCGAAGCAGCGACCATCCAGCCCGTCATCGACGCGATCCGTGCGCAGGGCGGCATGATCAAGGAAGTGCGCACGCACCGGCCCTCGCTCGAAGACCTCTTCATGCAAGCCGTGGCCGAAGACGACAGCCCGGGCGCCGCCCCGCAGGCCAAGAGGGGGAGCCCGTCATGATGACCCAGACGATGGCATTGCTGGTCGATGCGTATCGCGAGCTGTGTGCGAAGAAGCTGTTCTGGATCACGATGATCCTGAGCGTGCTCGTGGTCGCCGCGTTCGCGATGGTCGGCATCAACGAGAAGGGGCTGACGTTCCTGTGGTTTCAGATGCCTGCTGACGCGTTCGGCGTGCCTCTGACCAACGAGACGCTCCCGCCCGGGCTGCTCTATCGCACGATGTTCGCCAGCCTTGCCGTCCCGTTCTGGCTGAGCTGGGTCGCGGTGATCCTGGGCCTGATCTCGACCGCGGGCATGATCCCTGATCTCATCCAGAGCGGCACGATCGAGGCGGTGCTGAGCCGTCCGATCGGACGCATCCGCCTGCTGCTGACCAAGTTCGCCGGCGGGCTCCTGTTCATGACGCTTCAAGTGGGCGTGTTCAGCCTCCTCGCGTTCCTGGTCATCGGCATCCGCGGTGGGTCGTGGGCGTTCGAGGTGTTCCTGGCCGTCCCCATCGTCGTGCTGATGTTCAGCTATCTGTTCGCGATCTGCGTGCTGCTCGGCATGCTAACACGATCGACCATCGCGGCGCTCCTGCTGACCATGCTCATCTGGATGGCAATCTTCATCGTGAACATGGGTGATGGCATCGCCGTGAGCATCCACGAGAACATCAAGGCCCAGGAGCGCGTCCAGGTCGCCCGCGTCGAGCGGATGGAGCGCAACGCCACGCAGGTGCTGCTCGAGGAACGCAACGCCGAGCGGGCCGACCAGGGCCTGGAGCCGCTCGAGACGCTCGAAGTACCACCGACGGCCGAGGATCTCGAGGGCAAGGACGTTCGGCTCGCATCGAACAAGCTCGAACTCGAGGAATTGCGATCGGGCGAGCGACTGGCAAACCGCTGGCGCCAGGGCATCTACGCCGTCAAGACGGTCTTGCCGAAGACCCAGGAGACGATCAACCTACTCGAACGCTGGACGGTCGATCGCGAGGCGCTCCAGGAGATCAGCGGCGGACCTTCGGAAGACGAAGACGAGCGTGCGATGGAAGAAGGCCAACAGGCCACCGCCGACGAGCTCGGCAACCGCCCGCTGTGGTGGATCCTCGGAACGAGCCTGTTGTTCGAAGCGATCGTGCTCGGCTTGGCCGCTTTGATGTTCAAGCGACGCGACTTCTAGGGGCGACGAAGGGTCAGGCGAGCCACGAATCGTCGAACGCCATGCCGGGCGCGACCACGGCCGCATCGCCACGCTCAAGCATGCCGGCGACCGGGTACGCGCAGTAGTCCAGCGCGAAGGCGCCGGCGGGGCGATGGTTGCCGCTGGTGCCCAGGCCGCCGAAGGGCAGCTTGCTGCTGGCGCCCGCGGTCGCGCAGTTGAGGTTCACGCAGCCAGCGCGGGCGTCGGCCATGAAGTCGGCGATGGTGTCCTCGTCGTGCGTGAAGATGCTGGCGGCCAGGCCGTAGCGCGTGGCGTTGACCTGCTCGATGCCTTCTTCGTACGAACCAACGGTGGTGACACGCAGCATCGGGCCAAACACTTCGACGTCGCAGCCGGCGTCGTCGCCGTCGTCTGCACTGAACTTGTCGACGCGGATCACGCCCGGGCTGACGTAGGAGCCGTCTTCGAGCGATGCCGGCGCGGTGGCCTGCATCAGGATCTCGCCGCCGTTCTTGGCCGCTCGCGTCTGGAAGTCGAGCACGGCGTCGCGGGCATTGTCGTCGATGATCGGTCCCATGAAGACCGGGGCCTCGCTGCGCGGTGGGCCGATGACCATGGCGCCGGCGGCCTTGAGGATCGCGGGGATGAGCCTATCGGCGACCTGCTCATGCACGATGAGGCGACGACCGCAGGTGCATCGCTGGCCGGTCGTGACGAACGCGCCGCGGGCGATCTCGATGGCGGCTTGCTTGAGGTCGGCGTCGGGCATGACGAGCACGCCGTTGTTGCCGCCCATCTCGAGCGCGACGATCCGCCCCGGCGAGTCGAGGTTGCTCTCGAGGATCTTGCGGCCGACGGGCCACGAGCCGGTGAACAGGATGCCGTCGACGCCGTCGTGGTTCACGAGCTTCTGTGCCACGTCGGCCTTGCCCTGCACGAGGTTCACGACGCCCTTGGGCGCACCGCTGTCGTCGAGCGCCTGCTGGAAGAGCTCGATGATGAACTGCCCCACCGCCGGCACCTTGTCGCTGGGCTTGAGCACGACCGTGTTGCCCATGAGCAGCGCGGGCACGATGTGGCCGTTGGGCAGGTGGGCCGGGAAGTTGAACGGCCCAACCACTGCCATCACGCCGTGGGGGCGGAACCAGCAGCGGCCTTCCTTGGTCTCGCCGAGGTTCAGCGAGAAGCCCGCGACGCGCTGTCGGCCTGCATGAGCGCCCTGCTCGAGCGTGATGTCGACCTTGCCTGCGAGCGCGGCGGCCTCGCCCTTGCAGTCCCACATGGCCTTGCCGGTCTCTTGCGCGATCAGATCGGCGATGTCGCCCGCACGCTCTTGCACCAGCGCCTTGTACCGCAGCAGCACGCCCGCGCGCTGCTCGACGTCCCAGCGGCTCCAGGTTCGCAGCGCGTCGCGCGCGGCGGCGACGGCCTGGTCGACGTGCTCGACCGAGGGCGCGCCCGACCAGATCACGCGGCCGCGCTGCGCCGGGTCGTACGACACGAGCGCGTCGCCCTCGATGGCGTGATAGGTACCGCCGATGAGGTTGCTGGGCGGGTTCGACAGGGCTGCGGGTGCGGTCGTGGGGGTCGCGGTCATCCGGTCTTCTTCCTCCGTGGCGTCTTGGTCGTCTTCTTCTTGTGGGTGCTGCGCTTCTTGGCCGACTCGACCGATTCGGCCGTCCCGTCGAGCGTGGGCATCGGGCTGATCACGGTGCACGCGACCTCGTCGCCCTCGTCGGCGTGCAGGGCGGCCATCGCGTCCTTGGGCAGGCACAGGGCGCCGTTCTTTCGCGCGAAGGCCGACTGGATCGCGACGTACTCGCCCTCGCTATCGAGCGTGCTGACGATCGCCAGGCCCTTGCAGCTCGAGGGCGACGCGGCCTTGCCCAGCTTGATCGTCTCGGTCGCGCGGACGAGCGGGATGTCGTCGGTCCTGGCCTGCAGGTGCGGGCCGCCGTCGAAGGGGTCGATGACGCCCTGGTAGGCAAAGCCGAGCTTCTCGAGCATCTTGCGGGCGGGGATCGTGTCCTTGCCCACCTGGCCCACGCCCTGGCGGGCCTTCGGTGGCAGCAGGCTCAGGTAGATGTCCTCGCGCGGAAGCAGGCTGAACATGAACTCGCGGCTGTACTGGCAGAAGCGGTCGGCCTCGTCGTAGCTCAGGTTGATGAACCGCCGGCCCAGGGCGTCCCAGAACAGGTTCTCGCCCGCGTCGCTGATGGGCGCCATCATCTCGGCCAGCACGTGGTCGGCGAAGTTGTCGCGGTACACGCCCATGAAGTGGAAGCGGACGAAGCTGAGCAGGCGACCGAGCTTGGCCTTGTGGGCTCGGTAGGCCGGCTGGACGATCAGCCCGCCGATCTCGGTCGGGCTGCTCTCGTCGAGGTGCAGCGTGGCGACGGTGTGGGTCATGCCCGTGTGCAGGCTCTCGCTGAAGAATCGCCGCTCGCTGATCTTGAACCCGACGTTGGGGTTGCCCGGACCGCCCATCGAACTGACGAGCTGGCTCGAGCCGACGAGCGATCCGGTCTCGGTGTCCTCGAGCACGAAGACGAAGAGCTCGCTCTCGCTGAGGCTCTGCTGCAGGCCCGTGCCGGCACCGCTGCTTCCGCGGTTTCGGCGGAGCGTCTTGGGATCGTCCTCGAGCGGCTCGCCGCGGGCGACGTGCTTGAAGCACTCGCGGCTGCGGAGGATCTTCTCCATGATGATGTCGCGATCGGGCGGCAGGTTGATGAAGTGGACCATCCTGGCCAGCTTCAGCAGCGTGTCGACGTCTTCGATCTTGGCGCGGCGGATGACGTGCATACGGCCCCTTGCTTCCAATCAGACAAACAGACCGAATCAGCCCGCGACCTTCGCCAGCGCCCGCTCCACCACCTCGAACACGCGCGGCCAGTCCTCGAGCTTCATGACGCCCAGCGGCGGCAGCATGCGGACGTGGTAGGGACCATGCCCGCACCAAAAGAGGATGACGCCTTCTTCGAAGCAGGCCTTGCAGGCCGCGGCGACCTTGGCCTTGTCGCCGCCGAAGGGCGTGAAGCGCATCATGCCGCCCTCGCCCGCGACCAGGTCCTCGACGAACAGCGCGGGCGGGAACCAGTCGGGGTGCTTCTTGATGAGCGCCTCGGCCTGCTCGCGGAAGGCCTTGTGGTGCTTGGCGATCAGGCCGTCGTCGCCGTAGTAGGGCGTGCCGTCCAGCCCCTCGTCGAGCATCTCGAGCATGCGGGTGCCGACGGTGAAGTCGGTCGCGCTGCCGGTAAAGGTGCCGCTCAGGAGGCCCGGGCGGGGCTTGTATTCGTCGGTCCACAGCGTCGCGCAGGCCTGGGTCATCTTCCCAACACAGAACACGTCGACGTAGTCGCCCAGATCCATGCTCTCGTAGGCGAACATCTCCTTCGTGCGGCCGAAGCTCTGGATCTCGTCGTCCCAGATGGCGATGCCCTTGTCGCGGCACACGTCCATGAGGGCCGTGAAGAACTCGCGCGGAGCCGTGTTGAATCCGCCCTCGCCCTGGACCAGCTCGAAGATGAAGCACGCGTGCTGCTTGGGGTAGCGCTCGATGAACTGGTTCAGGCGCCACACGCAGTGGTCGATGAATCGGGTCTTCCCGCCGACCTCTTCCGCGGCCCGCTCGTTCCAGAAGGGCATGTAGTCGACCTGGGTCGTCAGCGGGATGCCGTCGCGCCCGGCGTGCGAGTCGCCGATCTGGGCCATGGTGACGCTGCGGCCCATGAAGCAGTGCTTGAACGCCAGCACGCGGCCGGCGGGGTAGTTCTTCTGGTAGCACACCTTCAGGGCGCTCTCGTTGGCCATCGCGCCCGAGGTGGTGATGAACGCCTCGCTGAGCCGGCTGTTGCGGCCGGCGAGCTCGAGCAGCTTCTCGCCGAAGCGGTAGGCCTCGAAGTTGCTCATCAGGTTGCCGCTCTTGGCGACGTCCTCGATCGACGCCCGGGCCTGGGCCCGCACGAGCTCGGGGTGGCTGTGGCCGAAGAAGTGGACGCCGATGCCGATGATCATGTCCCACTTGACGCTGCCATCGGCCAGCTCGACCAACGCCCCATTGCCGATGCCGCTGCCGATGTACTTGTACAGCAGCGGCCGGCCCTTCATGGCCTCGGCCCGCTCGACCATCGCCTCGAAGCTCGCGGCGGCCTCGCCCTGGGCGGGCCGCACGTCGGTGAGGGCCTTGCTGTGCTCGGCGACCCTGGACACGATGGTGTCGATGGCGCCCTCGACGGCGGGGTCGGTGGCGAGCGCGTGGCCCGCCAGGCCGGGGGCGAGGGCGGGCGTGGAGGTCTTGGAAGGCTGCGATTCGAGGCGGGTCATTCGGGTCTCCCTGGATAGCGGCTCTCCGGCCGATAGAGGGTAGGGGCCGCGCAGACAGCGCAATAGCAGATGTATCGGCCCCATTCAGCCCCGTCCAAAGTCCTTCACCGGCTTCGCCTCGCTACTTTCAAGCGGAATCGCATGCCATGGACCCCGACCTCCTCCACCTGCTGCTCATCACCCTCGTCGCGGCCGTCATCGCCGACCTTTCGATGGCCTTCGGCGTGCTGCCGTTCTTCTTCGTCAAGAACATGTCGAAGCGGCTCACCGGCATGTTCTCGGCGGCCGCCGGCGGCATGATGGCGGCGGCCAGCCTCGTGCAGCTCGTCGGCGAGGGGCTCGACCGGGCCCCGGGCTGGCAGGCCTGGGAGGTCGCCGCGGGGCTGGCCTCGGGGGCGGCGTTCTATTGGATGGCCGTCAAGTGGGTCAGCAGCAACGGCGACTTCGACATCGCCAACCTGCGAAAGTCCGGCGGCAAGCGGGCGCTGCTCATCGTCGCCGCCATGACCGTGCACAGCCTTCCCGAGGGCGTGGCCATCGGCGTCGCGTTCGGCGCCGACTTTCGTGGTGACGGAACGCTCCCGACGCTGGGCGTGAGCATCGCCAGCGCGCTCGCCGTGCACAACATCCCCGAGGCCATCGCCATCACCCTCGCGCTCATGTCCGCCGGGCTGAGCGTGCGGGCCTGCCTCTTCTGGGCGCTCTTCACCAGCCTGCCCCAGCCGCTGGCCGCCCCGTTCGCGGCGTGGTTCGTGTGGCTGTTCGAGCCCTTGCTTCCCTTCGGCATGGGCCTGGCCGCGGGCGCGATGGTGTTCCTCGTCGTCGACGACCTCATTCCCGAGGCGCTCGAGCGTGCCAACAGCACACTGGTCTCGATCGCGTTCGTGGGCGGCGTGACGGCGATGATCGTGCTGGGGCGGCTGGTGGGGTTGTAGGCCATACGCTCCCGCGTGCCCGCGACTTTCGCCCAACGCTCCACTCCCGGCATCGCCTCGGCCGTCGCCGTGTTCGAGGTGGTCGGTGATATCGACGCGGCGTGCGAGGCCGTCGGCTTTGGTGCACCAGCGGTCGGCAGGGCCGCGCTGCGCACGGTGCCGGGGGTCGACACGCTGCTGGCGATCCGCCCCGATGCGCGCACGCTGTTGTTTACGCCCCACGGCGGCGTGCAGGTGTGCCGATCGCTTGCAAGAGCGCTGCTCGAAGCAGGCATCGCACGCTCCGACGCCGATCCCGCGTGGCCGGAAGCCTCCGAAGAGATCGAGGCACGCATGCTCTCCGCGCTCGGCCGCGTGCGCGGCGACCGTGCGGTTGCGCACCTGCTGAGCCAGCCGGCCCGATGGACGTCCGAGCTCGATGAAGTCCCGGATGACATTGCACGCGAGTTAGATCGCCTCCTCCACCCGCCCCTGGTCGTCGCCACCGGCCCGGCCAACGTCGGCAAGTCGAGCCTGGCCAACGCGCTCGCGGGTCGAACGGTCGCACGTGTTGCCGACCGGCCGGGCGTGACGCGCGACGCCGTGGCGGTGGACTTGGAACTCGACGGCCTCGTCGTGCGATGGCTGGACGCCCCGGGGGTGGACCTCGCCGAAGATCAAGTCCTCGCCGAGGCCCAGGCGTTGGCACGACAAGCCATCGACGCGGCCGATCTGGTTTTGTGGTGCGCCGACGCCAGATCCGGGGCTCCAGCAGCGGATGGCCTCCGGGTCGCGATGCGATCCGACCTGCTCGAAGGCCCGCCTCCGGCTTGGGCGGATGCCGCCGTCTCCGCCACGATCGGGTCGGGCCTGGCGGACCTCACCCGCTTGGTCCGCCAGAGGCTGGTGTCCGACGAGGCCCTCGCCCACCCGGGCCGCTGGGCATTCTGGAAGCCGCCCTCCTAACCTTCCCCCATGGACGAACGCCAGGGACAGATCAAGGACCGCGCCGGGCTCGACGAGTCGCGGATCAACGAGGAATTCCGGGACTTCCTGGTCAAGTGGGGGCCCAGGGCCCTCATCGTGATCGCCCTGATCGCCCTGGCCTTCAGCGGCCGGCGGTACCTCAACCAGCAGGCCGACGAGCGCACCGACGAGGCGTTCGTCCAGCTCGCCCTGGCGACCGGCAGCCAGAGCACCAGCCCCGACACCCTGCTGAGCCTGGCCCGCCAGTACGAGGACGTCGGCGCCGTCCCCCACGTCGCCCGCCTGACCGCCGGCGAGGCCTACCTCTCGGCCGTACGTCGCGGCGTGGTCATCGGAGCCCAGGCCGGGCCGACGGGCGAGTTCCCGGCCGAGGAACTGCTCGACGAGGAGCTCCGCACGAGCTACCTGGGCCAGGCGCGCCAGGCCTTCGAGCAGGTCGTCGACGCCGAGCCGGCCGACGTCCACCTCGTGCGAGCGCACATGGGCCTGGCCGCCGTCGCCGAGGCGCTGGGCGAGATCGATGAGGCGCGCACGCACTACCAGCGCGCCGCGACGATCGACCGCGACGCCGGCTACGGCGCGATGGCCCAGCTCGCCGAGGCGCGGCTGAACAGCCTCGACGCGCTGGCGGCACGCACGAGCCTTCCCTCGACCGCGCAGCTCCCGCAGCCCGAGGTTCCCTCGGCCGAGGAGCGCGACGAGGCCGACCCGTTCGGCCTGGGCGGGCTCGATCTGGAGGGCCTGGGCATCGGCGGAGAGGGCGACGGGACGGGCGCCATGGACACGCCGCTGGGCGGTGGCCTGTTCGATCCGCCGGCCGACGAGCCCGCGTCCGAGCCCACCCCCGACCCCGAGCCGACTCCTGACCCCACCCAAGACCCGGGCCAGTGAGTCAGCTTCCCGAACTTCCCTCTCTGATCGACCCCGGCGGCAAGATCGACCAGGACGCGTTGCGCGCGGCCGTCGAGCGCTTCGGGCCCGACGACGCCGAGGCGCGCCGCGTCGAGCTTACCCTGCAGCGCGACGTCAAGGACAGGCTCGACAAGTACCTCACCAGCCGCATCCCGTTCATGAGCCGAAGCCAGATCCAGCGGATGATCGACGACGGGGCGGCGATTGTGAACGGCCAGCCCGCGCGGGCGTCGACCAAACTGCGTCTCAACGACACCGTCGAGCTCGTGCTGCCGCCCCCGCCGAGCGGGCACATCGAGGCCGAGGACATCCCCATCGACGTGCTCTACGAGGACGAGCACCTGATCGTGCTCAACAAGCGGCCGGACATCATCGTGCACCCGGCGCGCAGCCACAACACGGGCACGATGCTGGGCGCCCTCGCCTGGCACTTCCAGCATGCGAGCGACGGCGGCTTGTCTCCGGTCGGCGCCGACCTCGCACGACCCGGCGTCGTGCACCGCCTCGACCGCGACACCACCGGCGTCATCGTCTTCGCCAAGACCGAAGAGGCCCACTGGAAGCTCGGCCAGCAGTTCGAGAAGCGGACGACCGACAAGCGTTACCTCGCCATCGTGCAAGGTGATCCGAAGGGCGCGCTCGACCCCGACGTCGAGGCCATCGACGAGCCCATCGGCCCCCACCCCAGCAAGGAGAAGGGGTACCGGGAGAAGCAGGTCGTGCGCCACGATCAACTGGGCAAGCCCAGCCTGACCATCGCGAGAGTGCGGGAGCGCTACCGCCTGCACGACCGGCCCGTGGGCGACCAGCACTTCGCGCTCTTAGAGCTCGAGCTCAAGACCGGCCGGACCCACCAGATCCGCGTGCATTGCAGCCATCGAGGCTGGCCCATCGTCGGCGACGACATGTACGGCGGGCGCGCGTTCGAGCTCCCCTCGGGCGAGACGATCCAAAGGCAGATGCTCCACGCCGCCCTGCTCGCCCTCGAGCACCCGATCAGCGGCGAGCCGCTCGTGCTGACCGCCCCACCGCGCGAAGACATGCTCTCCCTCATCGCGCACTTGAGGGCGCACGCGACGGGCACGAGCAATCCGGACGGGTGCGTGCCCCTCGCTCGGTTGGGCGTCGAGGCCTGATCCCTACGGACACCCGGCCGCGAACGCGTTCTGGAATGCCAGGAAGTCGAACAGCGTCAGGCTGCCATCGCCGTCGATGTCGGCGCGGCAGGTCACCTGCCTGGCGATCACGCCCGGCTCGCTGGTCACGCTGCCCGCGGCGTTGGTAACGACGACGTCGTAGGCGCCCACGTCCTCGAGGCCGACGTCCACCATGAGCGTGGGCGAGTCGGCGCCGGACACGCCGCCGCCGTCGGCGATCGGCTCGCCGTCGCGCCGCCACTGGTAGGTGAGATCGGGGCCGGCCGCGACGACGCCCAGCTCGGCGACGCCGCCCGCCGCGGGCACGAGCACCACGACGTCGGGCTGCGTGACGATCTCGGGCGTGAAGCAGCGGTTGAGCAAGACGCTCACGCTGTCGTTGCTCTGATTCGACACGACCACGTCGAGGTGGGCCTGGCCGTCGAGGTCGCCTATGACGGCGGCGTTGGGCCGGCGACCCACGTCGTACGCCGCCGGGGTGCCGAACGTGCCGTCGCCGTTGTTCAGCAGCACGCTGATCGAGTCTTCGTTCCGGCTCGTCGCGGCCAGGTCCGCGGCGCCATCGCCGTTCAGGTCGCCGATCGCCACGCCACGGGGCAGGTCGTCCACGGCGTAGACGACCTGGGGCGCGAAGGTCCCGTCGCCGTTATTCAGCAGCACGCTCACGTCGTCCGTGTTGGTGTTGGCCACGGCGAGGTCGGTGCTGCCGTTCCCGTCCAGGTCGCCCGCCGCGACGGTCCACGGGGCGTCGCCGACGGCGTACGACACCGGCGCCGCGAACGTGCCGTCGCCGTCGCTCAGCCACACGGTCACGCTGTCGTCGCCAAGATTCGCCACGGCCACGTCGGCATTGCCGTCGCCGTCGAGATCGCTCGTGACGACGGAGAACGGCGCGTTGCTCGCGGCGAGGACGATGTGGGGCGCGAACGTGCCGTCGCCGTTGTTGAGCAGCACGCTCACGCTGTCGTCGTCCCGATTGGCCGCGGTCAGGTCGGCGTCGCCGTCGCCGTCCAGGTCGCCGATGGCTACCGATCGCGGGCCGCGGCCCACGCTCTGGCGCACCTGCGGGGCGTAGGTCCCGTCGCCATTGTTCAGCAGCACGCTCACGTCGTTGGTGTTCTGGTTCGCCACGACCAGGTCGCCATCGCCGTCGCCGTCGAGGTCGCCGATGGCCACGACTCTCGGCGTGTCTCCCACGCCGTAGGACGCCGGCGGCGCGAAGGTGCCATCGCCGTTGTTCAGCAGCACGGTGACGTCATCGCTCACGCGGTTGGCGATAGCCACGTCGTTGTCGCCGTCGCCATCGAGGTCGCCGATGGCCGCGAACTCGGGGGACCTGCCCGCGTCGTAGCGCACCTCGGCATCGAGGACCTCGGAGGCCGCGCAGCCCTGGCCGTGGGCGAGGTGCGTGAGCGCCAGCACGGCCGCGATCGCCGCGGGGGCCAGCACGCCGAGGACTGTGTTGTGCGTGTACATCATCAATCTCCTCGTGCGTTCGTGCTACGGGCAGCCCGCGTCGAAGGCGTTCTGGAAGGCCAGGAAGTCGAAGATCGTCAGGCCGTCGTCGCCGTCGAAGTCGGCGACGCAGTCAGTCCGCACGGCGATCACGCTGGGGTCGCTCGTCACGCTGCCATCGACGGTCGAGACGACCACGTCGTAGCGGTCCATGTCGTCGACGGTCGCATCGATGGTCAGCGTGGGCGTCGTCGCGCCCGAGACGCCGCCACCCTCGACCAGGTCCACGCCGTCGCGTCGCCACTGGTAGGACAGCGGCTCGCTGGCGGTCGCCACCACCCGCAGTTCGACGACGCCGCCACCCGACGAGAGCAGCACGACGGCCGGCGGCTGGGTGGTGATCATCGGCGGCACGGGCCGCCGGTTCAGCAGCACGCTCACGTCGTCGCTCGTGATGTTCGTCACGGCGAGGTCGCCGGCGCCATCGCCGAGGAAGTCGCCGATCGCCACGGACACGGGCCCGCTGCCGACGCCGTAGTCCTCGCTGAGCCCGAAGCTGCCATCGCCCTCGTTCAGCAGCACGCTCGCGATGCTGCCGAACTGGTTGGCCAGCGCCACGTCGGCGTCCCCGTCGCGGTCGAGGTCGCCGATGGCGATGCCGCGGGGTACGCGGCCGGCGTCGTAGCGCACGGGCGCTCCGAGCGTCCCGTCGCCCTGGTTCATCAGCACGCTGATCGCGTCCTCGCTGGAGTTCGCAACGACCACGTCGGCGTCGCCGTCGCCGTCGAGGTCGGCGATGGCCAGCCCCCGGCACGATGCGCCCACCGCGTAGCGCACCTGCGCCGCGAACGTTCCGTCGCCGTTGTTGAGCAGCACGCCGACCTCGCGGTCGTCGCCGTTGCAGACGGCCAGGTCCTGGTCGCCGTCGCCGTCCAGGTCGGCCAGCGCCAGGCCCGCGGGATTCGTGCCCACCGGGTAGCTCGTGAGGGGCGCAAAGGTCGCGTCGCCGTTGTTGAGGCGGACGCTCACGTCGTCGCCGTCGGAGTTCTGCGTCGCGACGTCGAGGTCGCCGTCGCCGTCGAGGTCGCCCAGCACGATGCCGATCGGATTCCTGCCGACGCCGACCCGCCTCGAGGCCCCGAACGTCCCGTCGCCGTTGTTGAGCAGCACGCTGACGGCCATGAAGGTCCCGCCGGAGACCGCAAGGTCGTTGTCGCCGTCGCCGTCCAGGTCGCCGATCGCCACCCGGCCCGCCCGCCGCCCGACGTCATACGGCACGTCGGGGGCGAAGGTCCCGTCGCCACCATTGAGCAGCACGCTCACGGTGTCGCTGCTGCCGTTGCTGGTGACCACGTCGGCGTCGCCGTCGCCGTCCAGATCGCCGATGGCGACGCCCAGCGGCGTCTCGCCGACCGGGTAGAACACGGCGGGGTCGAACAGGTCGCCTTGCCCCAGTGCCGCGGCGGGCGCGAGCGCGAGCGTGGCGAGCGGCCCGTACAGGGGCGTGCCGGCCAAGAGGCGTCGGATCCGGTGCATGCGCGTCTCCTCTCGGCGAGCAGCATACCAGAAACCGACCGGGCGTGCAAGGCAGAATCGCAGCCGCGGCGGAGGGGGCCCTACGGGCAGCCGGCGTCGAAGGCGTTCTGGAACGCGAGGAAGTCGAAGATGGTCAATTCGCCGTCGCCGTCGAAGTCGGCGCGCGGGTCCATGCGGTCGAAGAGGTTCTGGAACGTGAGAAAGTCGAAGATCGTCAGCTCGCCATCGCGGTCGAGGTCGGCGGCGCAGGGTTCGATGAACGCGTCGCAGGCGTTGAGCAGCACGGCGATGGCGTCGTCGGCGCGGTTGGCGACTACAAGGTCGGGACCGTTGCGCCCGTCGAGGTCGCCCAGCGCGAGGCCGATCGGTTCGTTGCCAACTTCAAGAGTCGCCGGGAACGAGAGCCCGCCGGTGCCATCGCCGAGGTACACGCCGGCCGTGGTCCGGGACGAGTTCGTCGCGACGACGTCAAGGATCGCGTCGCCGTCCACGTCTGCCGAAGCCAGGAGCGCGGTCCCGAAGCTCGCCGGCAACGACTGGACGGACGAGTAACGCCCGCTGCCGTCGTTGTGGAGAACGTCGAGCGATGCCCCGGTGTTGATGGTCACGATCGCATCCAGATCGCCATCGAGATCCAGGTCGTGGAGCAGCACGCCAGCGGGGCCATCGCCCACATCGAAGCTTGCACCGGGCGCCAGCCCACCCGCGCCATCGCCGAAGTAGACACCAACGTCGTCGTCCTCGTGGTGCGCCACCACGGCATCGAGGGCGCCATCGCCGTTGGCATCGCCCAGACGCACGCCGTAGGGCGCCGCTCCTGTAGGCACGGTGATTCCAGGCTCGAAGGATCCATCGCCGCGTCCGAGCAGGATGCGAAGGTCGCGACCGTTGAACGAGGTCACCACCGCATCGAGATGGCTATCGCCATTCAGATCGCCCAGATCGAAGCTCGCGGGATTGGTCCCGACCGATGCGTGAGCGCCGGGGCCGAAGCCGCCAAGGCCGTCGCCGGCGTAGACGCTGAGTACGTCATCGCCGAACGCAATCAGCACGACGTCCAGCACGCCGTCGCCGGTGAGGTCGGCCAACTCGATCGAGATGGGTTGGTCGGCGGTGGAGACGGTGGCGGACCGCACCAGGGCCCCGCTGCCGTCATTGCGGAGGAGCACGAACGAGTCCTCGTCCACGTTAATAACAGCGACGTCGAGATCGCCATCGCCGTCGACGTCTCCCAGCCGGGGCATGTACGCGCCGCTCCCGATCGGCTGCGCCCGGGCGGCATCGAAGATCGATCCGGGATCGCAGGATTGCGCGGAAGCGACGCCAGCCATCGAGAGCGTGCTGGCAATCGCGTATCCGGCGACGAAGCGCTTCGACATCGTTTGCACGCTCCTGTGGGTTCCATCACGGTAGTGCGTTTGGTACCGACGTGTCGGACCACCCGTCCACCCCGACAGATGGACCGTCTTTCGCGTCGGACGCATCAACCATCGCGTCAAGCAGACTGTCCATCGCGTCAAGCAGACTGTCCACCGCGTCAGGCAGGCCGGCTACCGCGTCAGGAAGGCTTGTCACCGCGCTCGGAAGGCCGTCCACCGCGTCAGATGGAGCATCCACCGCGATGGATGGAGCATCGGCGCTGGGTTTTCGGACGCGATGCGCGGGCGGACGGGGCGTGTCGTTAGGCGAGGCGTACCCCCGCGCCGGGCGCAGCCCGCGCATGGCCCCGCCGGCGAGGCGACAAGCTACACCCTCTTCAGCTTCCCAGCCTCGGGCGTCAGCCCGGCCCGCATCGCGTACCGGGCCATCTGTACGCGGTTGCTCGTGCCCAGCTTCTTGTGGATCGCGTCGCAATGCCGCTCGACCGTGCGGGGCGAGCGGCCGAGGGCGCCGGCGATCTCGCGCGTTGCCATACCCTGGCCGATGAGCGCCAGCACCTCGAGCTCGCGGGCCGTCAACGCCTCGAGCTCGCCCAGCTCGGCGAGCATGGGAGCGAGCGTGGTGAAGCGGTCTTCGCCGGGGTGCTCGTGGCCGGAAGCGTGGGGGCTGGCGTGGGGGCTCGTGTGGGGGTGGGCGTGGCGTGCGGGCGTGGTCCGCTTGGGCTCGCACTGCGAGTCGGGCCCGGGATCGAAGCGGCCCTGCACGGCGACGACCAGGCACGTGGGGCCCTCGGCGACGCTCGGGTCCTGGTGCACGAGCGGCCACACGTCGCACTGGACCTGCGCGCCCTCGTGGATGAAGTGCAGCACGGTCGGGTTGCCGCTGGTGCGCGCGGTGCGCACGGCGTCGGGGCCGACGCGGGCCCACACGCCGCGGCGGCCGGTCGACGTCGCGCGGTGGTGCAAGTGTTGAGGGTCGTGCTGGCTGGCGGTGGCGCCCTCGGCCGCGCCCTTGGGCACGGTGAGCGTCAGAAAGCGGCGGTTGCTGGCGATGGTCATGCCCTCGGCGTCGACGAGCGCGAGGCCCAGGGCCGGCTCGTCGCGCAGCATGTTGATAAGCGCGGCGATGGCGGCGGGACCGAGATCGCCCGGGCCCTCGGCTAGCGGGCCGAGGTGGGCGGCGTGGCCGTGCGATCCCTCGTCGCCGCGGTGGATGGGCCTGGCGGCCTGGCGGGCCGGCTGGTGGGCCTGTTGGCGGGTTGTCTGCGTGTGGGGCGACCCCCCGGGGCCGGTCGGTCCCGTGCGTGCCCTGTGATCCCCGCCTGATCCGCTTCCCGTTGGGGCGGATCCCCTCGAGCCCGGGGATCCGCTCGAACCGGGGGTCGAGGGCGGGGTATCGGACGGACGGTCGGCCATGCGTGGCCTCCAGCGCCGGTCGTGGACCCGGGTATCCCGAGTGTACCATGATCAGGGAACCCCTGCAAGAGCGTTTTCCCAGCTTGGCCGCAAATGGGTGGAAGCGCCCAGCGAACGGAATGCGAGCAGGATCGTGCTAGCCGGCGAACTTCCGGCCCAGAATCGACAAGAGCTCGGCGAAGACGGCCTCGGGCTGCTGGGTCGCGTCGATCCGGGCGTAGCGGTCGCTCCCGGCCCCGCCGTGGTCGGCCATGGCGCCCTCGACCTGGGCCAGGTAGCCCGCACGCACGCGGGCGTGGAAGGCGGCGCCCTTGGCCTCCATCCGGTCCAGCAGCAGCCCCAGGCGGGCGGCGGCGGTCGCCTCATCGACGTCGAAGATGAGATTCAGGTCGGGCTCGGCGTGCGGCTCGGCCCCGTGCGTGACGACGCGGGCGACGGCCAGGATGTCGTCGATGCTCAGCCCGCCTGCGGCCCCCTGGTAGGCCAGCGTGCTGGCAACGAAGCGGTCGGCCAGGACGACCTTGCCCTTGGCCAGCGCCGGCGCGATGCGCTCGGCGACGAGCTGGGCCCGGCTTGCCATGTACAGCAGCATCTCGCACCGCACGTCCATCGCGGCCTGGCGGTGGTCGAGCAGCACGTCGCGGATGGCCTCGCCCGCCGCCGTGC
The DNA here is from genome assembly GCA_040217175.1 of Phycisphaerales bacterium. Classification (NCBI taxonomy): domain Bacteria; kingdom Pseudomonadati; phylum Planctomycetota; class Phycisphaerae; order Phycisphaerales; species Phycisphaerales bacterium. The sequence goes on from JAVJNT010000001.1 coordinate 1,588,325, forward strand.
CGCCGGGCTCGCGCACGGTGACGACGGGGATGGCGGCGTCCTTGAGCATGGCCTCGAGCATGCGCAGCTGCGTGCTCTTGCCCGAGCCGTCGGGGCCCTCGAAGACGAGGAACCTGCCCTTGAGCGTGGGCAGCCAGGATGGGGCGCTGGGCCGGGGGTCCGCCATGGGGGCCAGTGTAGACGGCCCGATTCCGCTCATGGAGTGCCGCCGAATTCACGCAACATCAGTTGTATCTGCCGCTCCATGCGCGTCTCCTCGTCGGGCACGTCGATCGCTTCGAGAAGCGCTCGCAAGTCCGCATCGAAGCGTTCCAGCGGCGTGTCGACCTGCTGCCCTGGGTCGAAATTCCACCAGCCTTAGTCGAGTATTGCCGCTGCGTCGTCGTTCACAACGGGCACGTAGCGCGTGTCTCCCAAGTATGAATTCTCGCGTCGAATCAGGAGGCTTTCGGCGTCGATCCATAGCGTCGTGTGACCACCGATCCCGTCGGCTCCCTCGAGCCTGTAGACCAAGCGGCCGTGGAGTATCTCCTCGCCAACCAGAGTCGGCTCCGCGAGGCGTGCGAGGGGCGAACTCCATTCCTCGCGCGGCAACAACGCTCCGGTCATCCCAAAGTGGATCGCGGCGAGAGCCGTTCCAAGGCTCGAAGCCTGCTGTGGCACACCTCCCGTAATGGTCCACCACTCCCAGATGATCCCGGCATCGCCCCTCCATGCCACATGGCGATGCCAAGGCGAATGTTCGAACGGATGATTGTCGCGACTCTCAAGCCTGAATCGGTGCGGCCGCTGCATGCCTGTGGCGAAGAACGCGTATGGATGTGGGCCGGCACCATTCGTGACGTTGATGCCATAGTCCACGTACGCATCGAGCGATGCATAGACCGACGCAGATCTGGCCATGATTGCGTATCCCTCGGCACCAGCAGGGACGTTGGCCTCGTCGTCTAGAGCGACGAGTACCTGGGCCGCGGTGTGGCGATAACGGCCGTCCGTGTCTTGCGCAAGCAAAGTGCGTGCACGATGAAGAAGCAACCATTGCTCCCAAGGCCAAAGCCCGCCGTTGGTCCAATGGGGCTCGCCAACGTCGGGCGTGTTTGAATATTGCATACGAGGTCGGCTACGCCATCGGAACTCGCTGTGCAAGTCATTGGCGGTGATGTCGACGGCCGGGGCAATCCCCTGTGCCGGATAGTGGACGTGGTAGTCGAAGCGTTCTATCTGCGGCAACATCGCGATCAGCACCACATCGGGTGCAAGCCGCCACCACCCGTGGTCTCGCACGATCGGTCCGGCGTAGCTCGCATATGAACCCAGTAACAAGATTGCAGCGAGCGTGGCGAACCCCCACCGCCGCCGCGTGCGAAAGAGCTTCCGATCCTTCACAACTGCTCTGCCGCACTCGGGGCAAGTCCACCCGCCCATCTCGGACGCGGGCACACCATCCATGCCGTACCAGCACTTTGGGCACCGCCGCCGGCCGCGCGAGCGATCCCACAGCAGCGACCACACCAACAGCGAGAGCCCTACAGCGAGCAATGACCACGCAAGGACGACGAAGATCCAGTCCATGCCAGCCAATATACCACATCGCTCGTCTTCTCAGGCACCAATTGGTGCAACGAGCGATAGGGCTGCACCTGCCGCTCACGCCCCCAGCGGCGGCGGGCCCATCGGCTCCATCTCATCACCGACCGCCTGCTCGCCCTCTTCGGGCGGCAACGGATTCAGCAGCACGTAGAGCACGCCGAAGGCGCAGGCGTAGAAGGGCAGGGCGTAGAAGATGAACGGCAGGATAAGCAGGACGAGGCACACCAGGCCGATGATGCCCATGACGAGGCCCACGAGCCAGACCTTGAACGCGCGGCCCGAGGTGAGGTACCAGCTGATCTTGATCGAGTCGATCGGGCCGGGCTTCGCGCCTCGCGGATCGATGCACACCAGGTACGCGAACCACAGACGCACGGCGAGGTAGATCAGCAGCACCAGGAACGCGATGCCGAGCACCACGCCTACGGCGATGGCGGCAGGCGGCGACACGGTGAGCAGGACGCCGACCACGAGTGCGCCGCCGGCGAATCCGGCGAGCGTGAGCACCATGTAGCCCACGGTCATCAGGAAGCCGATGGCGACGACCGGCCAGTATCGCGAGAAGCCCAGGAAGATGTCCTCGAACGAGCCTTCGCCGTCGCGGTATCGCCGGGCGGCGAGCATGCCAAGTCCAACGCCGAGCGGCGTCTGGACGAGGAACTGGGCGGCCGTCGACACGGGGTTGAAGAGGGCATCGGGCCCGACGAGGACGGCATCGATCAGGCCGGCCACCATCATCGCGGCGAAGGTAAGGAGCGCGACGACGATGGCCGCGCCGAGCATGAGGCCGTAGTTGGCCATCAGCAGCTTGTGGCCCTCGCCGATGGCCTCGCCCACGGTAAAGTCGCTCGCGGGCGGATACGGATCGTCGTGCATGATGCCCCCCCGGGTCGATTCGTTGGTCTGCGAGCCGGACCTTCGCGCTAGACGACCTGCAGCACTTCCTTCACCGATTCGACCAGGTCCTCGGCCGTCAGGTTGCACTGCTTGAGCAGCTCGTCGGCGGTGCGGGCGCTGCTGGGGATGTGGGTGACGTGCATCTGCTTGAGGGTGAAGCCGTCGCCGCTGTGGGAGATGGCTTCCGCGATGGCGCTTCCAAGGGCGCCGCCGTAGTTGTCCTCCATCGAGATCACGAACCCGCCGTTGGCGCCGATGATGTCCAGCAGCTTCTCCTCGTCGAAGGGCAGGCTGTACATGTCGACCAGCGTCGCCTGGATGGCGGCCTTGTCGAGCAGCTCGACGGCCTTGTTGGCCTCGTGCACCATGTAACCCGAGGCGCAGATGACGATGTCGCGGCCCTCGTTCAAGACCTCGAAGCCGCCGAGGTTGAACACGTCGTCGTCGCTGTACAGGAACTCGACGTCGGGGCGGTGCGTCCGCATGTAACACGTGCCCTCGTACTCGGCCATGACCTGCGTCAGGGCGTAGGCGCTGTAGGCATCGCTTGGCTGGAGCACGTAGCAGCCGGGGTTGCCGCGGTGGTCCTTCATGGTGGTGAAGCTGCGGAACCAGCTCACGTCTGGAAGGCCCATCTGGCTGGGGCCGTCGGCGGCGAGCGTGACGCCGCTGTGGCTGCCGACGATCTTGATGCCGGCGCCGCTGTTGATGGCCATTTCGATCTGGTCGTACGCGCGGGTTAGGAACTTCGCGAAGCTGCTGGCGAAGGGGATCTTGCCCGCGGCGCTCAGGCCGACGGCCATCGAGATCATGTGCTGTTCGGCGATCTTGCATTCGAAGAAGCGCGACGCGAGGGCCGAGTCCTTGGCAAAGGTTTCGGCGAACGTCGAGTTGCTGACGTCGGCGTCGAGCACGACCACCTGGGGCATGGGCTTGCCCATCGCCCGCAGGGCCAGGCCGTAGGCGCGCCGGGTCGCGAGGCTGGCGGTCTGGCGGAGGCTCTCCATGTCGAGCTGCTTCATGGCCTGGTCCATGCTGGGCACCTCGCCCTCGCCCTGGGGCGCCGGCGCTGGCTCGGGCGGGGGCTGGATGGCAAAGCTGTCGGCGCTGCTGAGCGCGCTGGTGAGCTCGCCGCGGCGCTCGTCGAGCTCGGCCTTGGCTCGCTCCATGGCCTGGTTCTTGGCGGGCTTGCCATGCCAGCCGTTGCCCTGCATGGACGGCGCGCCCCAGCCCTTGACCGTCTTGGCGATGATGGCAACGGGCTTCGTGTCGGAGTTCAGGTCGTTGTCGTCGGCCACGCCGTGGGCGCGCTCGAAGGCGTTGCGGATGTCGCTGGGGTCGTGCCCGTCGATCGTGATGGCCTCGAAGCCGTAGGCCTCAAGCTTCTTGGCGAGCCGCTCGGGGCCCTGCTGCTCGCTCACGCGGCCGGCCTGGCCGTAGCCGTTGCAGTTGAAGATCGGAACGACCTTGCGCAGCTTGCGGTCGGCCAGGTAGTCGAGCGCCTCGGCGATCTGGCCCTCGCGGCTCTCGCCGTCGCCGATGATGCAGTAGACCACGCGGTCGCGGCCGTCGAGGCGGTCGGCCTCGGCCAGGCCGCAGGCGACGCTCAGGCCCTGGCCCAGCGAGCCGGTGGCGGCGTCGAAGAAGGGGAAGCCTTCCATCGGGTTGGGATGGCCGTCGAGCTCGCTGTCCTGCTGGCGGAGGGTCATCGCGTCGTCGAGCGTCAGCGGGCGGCGGTTCTCGGGGTCGCGGCCCACCATCATGCCCAGCTTGCACGCCGCGGCATAAACCACCGGCACGGCGTGGCCGGCCGAGAGGACCAGGCGGTCGCTCGTGGGGTAGTCGGGGTACTCGGGGCTCCACCGCATGGTGTGGAAGAGCAGCACCGTGGTGATGTGCGAGAGGCTCATCGCCGTGGTCGGGTGCCCGCTGCCGGCGGCCTCGGTCATCTCGAGGGACATCTTGCAGAGGTCGATCGCCTGGGCGTGGACGGCGGCTTCGAAGGACATGGCTCTTCCTTTCTGTCGCGGCGGGGCCCCAAGGCCGGCGGCGGTCGCCGCGACCGTGGGACGAGCCGGACCAGACGGGAAGGCCGTCGTCGCCGCTGCGTCTCCCTGAGGAGCGCCGGACCGCCCTGGGGGCAGGTGCCGAGGGTCTCTTGTCGTGCGGCGTCGGTCGCCCGCCCCGCGCCGGGGCCGCGGTCGCACGCCGCACGGCAGAGTATCTGCCGGCTGCCCCAGAATGGCAACCCCCAAGCGGCGCGAAGTGGGTGCTAGAAGAGTCCCTTGCCGAAGTCCGGGCCCACAGGGGCGGGTTCAGAACCTTCCGTAGCTTCGGATGCTCCCGGATTGGCACCGTCGGGATCGATGAGTTCGGCGAACGACTCGATGGCCGCCCTGCGGGCTGCGCGGATGGTGTCCCCGTCGGTATACCAGCGGATGTGGTCGGCGATGAGTTCGCCCGCCGGCCGATTGCCCATGATGCCCACGTCCAGCGTCAGGTCGGTCATGGTGGGCGTAAGGCGGACGAGGCGGAGAATCGCCAGATCGCCGCGCTCGCTGCGGATCTGGTAGACCCGTACGCGGACTTCGCCCTTGCGCTTCAATTCGCTCGTGAGCTCGACCTGGAGATCGAGGCCGATCAGCGCCCGCTCGGCGGCCATCGTGACTCGATCGAAGCCCGCGTCCTCGACGAACCGCAGCCGCGAGCCGGTCCATGCGGCGTATCCAAAGTTCGCGACCGAAGCGATCGGCGCGAACCCGAGGGCCGCGCAGCCGGTGCTCAGGTACGCCGCGATGCACAGCGCCAGGATCCGCGACAGGATGGCCACGCCTTGACGCATGCCATCGACCCTATGCGCAATTCGCACAGGTGCCATACAGCACGATCTCGTGTCGGGAAACCTGGAAGCCGTCGGGGGCCAGCCCGGCCGGGTTGCTCACGCAGCCCTGGACCTCGTAGACCCGTCCGCACGCATCGCACTTGAAGAAGTGGTGGTGGCTGTCGGTCCGATCGGCCGGCTCGTAGCGGGCGGGCTCTCCGGGCAACTCGACGGCGGTCAGCTCCTGGTCGTCGAGCATCAGCTTGATGGTGCGATAGATCGTCGCCAGGCCGATGCCGGGCACTTCTTGCTGGGCGCGGTCGAGGACCTCCTGGGGGCCCAAGGGGCCGTCGGCATCATCGAACACCGAGCGGATGGCCCGTCGCTGGCGAGTGTCTCTGGTCATCTGGACATTTTACTCTGTTCGGGGCGACGGGGCTTTCGAGAGCGTATCGGGCGGCTCGGCGAATCGGTACATGAAGTGGAAGCAGGCGTTGAGCAGGAGCACCGCGAGCAACGAGCCACCGAGCGTGGCCCAGGTGAGGCCAACGTTGGTGAGAGCCCAGACATACTGGGCAAGACAGAGCAAGGAGACGGTGACGAGCGTGACGCCGCGAGGAATGAGCCGCATCATGAGGACGCCCAGCGGCGCCCCGAGCAGCACGATCGGTGCGGCGGCCACCCACTTGCTCAGCACCGGGACATCGATCTGCCCCAGCGTCGCGGCGTTGAGGGCCCCCACCAGTGACGTGAAGGCCATGACCACGACGCTCGTGGCGACGGCCGTCCTGAGATCAGCGCGGTAGAGCAGCACCAGGATGCAGTAGAGCACCATGTCGATGCCCACCCCGGTCGCCGAGGCCGCGAGCCCACCGACGAGCCCCGCCGCGATGCCCGCGCCCGCATCGAAGCCGGCCGATCGGGCGATCCTGGGGTGCGGCGTCAGGATCTGCTTGAGCTTCACCAGGGTCATGATGCCAAAGCCCGCCCAGATCACCGCGAAGACGAGCTTGACCACCGCGTCGGGCAGCACGGGCACGATCGTCCTCGAAGCGATCGGCAGGACGACGGCCGCGACCGCCATCGACCAGAGGAGCGGACGCACGGCAAGCGGCAGCCGTCCGCAGAGGATCAGGATCGTCGCCGAGCTCATCCCCACGCTCTGGATGAGGAAGCTGAAGTTCCGGCCAAGGCCCACCGGCTCGCCGAAGAGCAGAACGAGGATGGGAAAGCCCACGGTGCCCCCGCCCATGGGCGTGCTGCCGGCCACGTAGCTTCCGAGCGCCATGGCGACGGCGATCGGCCACTCTCGCGCGACCGTCGGTCCAAGCCCGAGGCAGACCACGGCCGTGGTCCACGCCACGAGGAACCACGCCGCCCACGCGACGAAGGGCGCGTATTGCATGACGCGACCCTGCAACACCTGCGATGACGTGCTCACGCGTCGGCCCCTCTCACGCCAAGGGCCGTCGGGGCCCAGAAAACCCCGGTTTTTCGCGGGCGGATGGTACGCGAGAATCCCGAACAGTGTGGCTCGTGCCGACCAGTCGCGACGTCGGTCATAGACTCATTCGATGCCCGAGAAGATCCGTGAACGTCTCTACCTCGACAACGCAGCCACGAGCTTTCCCAAGGCCCCGGGCGTCTACGAGGCCATCGCCCACTACGGCAACGAGATCGGGGCTTCGCCCGGACGGGGTGGCTATCAGGAAGCGCGGCAGGGCTCTGGCGTGCTGGGCGAGTGCCGCCGGCTGATCGCCCGCCTGATCAACGCCACAGACCCGGATCGCGTGGTCTTCACGCTCAACACCAGCGATGCGCTCAACATGGCCATCAAGGGGCTGGTGTTCAACAGGCTTCGCACCGACCCGGACGCGCGCATCCACGTCGTCACGACGGCGATGGACCACAACTCGGTGCTGCGGCCGCTCAACGCGCTCCGTGCGATGCTGCCGGGCCTGTTCCGCTGGACGCGCGTGCCCGTCGACGAATTGGGCATCGTGGATCCGACCGACGTCGCGGAGGCGATCACGAGCGAGACGGCGCTGGTAGCCGTTGTCCATGCGAGCAACGCGACGGGCGCCATCCAGCCCGTCAGCGAGATCGGTGCCCAGTGCAGGAAGCGGGGCGTGCCATTCCTGGTCGACGCGGCCCAGAGCGTGGGGCACCTGCCGGTCGACGTCGAGCGCGACGCGATCGATTTTTTGGCCTTTCCCGGGCACAAGGGCCTGCTCGGGCCGCTCGGTACCGGCGGGCTGTACGTCGGCCCGGGCATGGAAGAACGCCTCGACACGATGCGTGAGGGAGGCACGGGCTCTCGCAGCGAAGAGGACACCCAGCCGACCGAACTCCCCGATCGTTACGAGTCTGGCTCGCACAACACGGTGGGTATCGCGGGGCTGATCCCCGGCGTGCGATACGTGCTCGATCGCGGCATCGACGCACTCCGCGCGCACGAGGTTGCGCTCATCGAGCGATTCGTGGCCGGCCTCGACGAGGTCCCGGGCGTGCGACTGGTCGGGCCTCGAAACGCCACTCAGCGGGCTGCGGTCTTCGGCCTGGTGTTCGACGGCATCGATCCGCAAGAGGCAGCGGGCTTGCTCGAGCGTGATCACGGGCTGCTCACGCGGGCCGGACTGCACTGCGCGCCGGGGGCCCACGAGTCGATGGGCACCACGCCGCTGGGAGGCACCGTGCGCATCAGCTTCGGGCCGTTCACGACGGCCGCGGACGTGGAGCGCACGCTCGCGGGTGTTGCCCAGATCGCGCCGATCGCGGCGTCGAGCTAGTCAGGGACGGACGGCCGGCCGGCGGCGGAGCAGCCAGACCGAGGCGAGCCAGTGCAGGCTCCAGCCCAGGCGGTGCAGCCTGAGCTGGACGTCAAGGCGCCGCAGCGACGCGTCCTCGGGCTCGATGGACAGGCCCTGCTTGATCCAGTAGCGCGCCCGCGACCACTGGCCCTCGCGGAGGAGTGCCAGCGCGATATTGTGCATCGCCGGCACGAAGCGCGGATCGAGCCGGACGGCCTCACGCGTTGCTTCGATGCCCGACGCACGGTCGCCCGCGTGGAAGTGGGCCAAGCCGAGCCAGTGCCACAGGCGGGCGTCGTGCGGACGCATGCGAACGGCGCGGCTGAGCACGCGGATGGCCTGGGCCTGCGCGCCGGCGTCGATGAGGAGTTCGCCGAGCTCGGCGAGCGCCGCGCCGTCTGCCGATCGCTCGTCGTCGTCCTGCCCCTCGGCGGCGCGGCGGAGCCGTTCGACCTCGGCTTCGAGCAGCTCGATAGTGCGCTGGCGGTCTTCGGCCTTGGGCGAGGCCAGGAGCAGTCGCGAGAGCCGGCGTGTCACGCGGCCGTTGTCGGGCTCGAGCCGTCGCGCGACGTCGAGGTGGACGACGGCCTTGGCGGGTTCGCCGCGCTTCTCGTGCAGGAAGCCCAGCTCCGCGTGCGCTTCGGCGTGGTCGGGCTCGAGCTCGAGCACGCGGCCGAACTTCTCGCGGGCCTCGTCCAAGCGGCGCATCTCGACGAGCAGGCGTCCGAGGTTCATGAGCACGCCGACGTCGCCGGGATCTTCGCGGAGTTCGATGAGGAAGAGCTGGCGGGCGCGCTCGTGGCGGCCGGTCTGCCAGTACGCCTCGGCCAGCTTGGCCTGCACGCCGGGGAGGTCGGCGTCGAGGCGGGCAGCCTCACGCAGGCACCAGACGGCGCGGTCGTGCAGCCCGCGCGCGAGCAGGCTGGCGGCGATGGCGGAGTAGGCCTCGGCGCACTCGGGCTTGCGCTGCTGGAGCATGTAGAAGGCGAGTTCGGCCTCGTCGTGGTCGCCGAGTTCGGCGTGGGCCTCGATGCGGGCGATGGCGGGATACGTCTCGCCGGGCTCGGCGGTCTCGGCCTTGTCGAACCAGCCGAGCGCCTGTCGGACCTTGCCGGCGCGCACGAGGTTGACACCGGCGGCCATGGCGGCGTTGAAGTCCCCCGAGCGGAGCTGATAGCTCTCGCCAAAGGCCGAGGCGGCCTCTTCGTAGCGGCCGTCGGCCTCGAGGGCGACGCCCAGGTTGAAGAGCCAGTCGGGCTGGTATGGATTAAGGGCGATGGCCTCGCGGAGCGCGGCGGCGGCTTCGGCCCATCGGCCGGCTTCGTATAGATCGTGGGCCCGCTCGACATGGGCCTCGGCGTCGATCCAATCGCTCATGGTCGCCCTGGTTTCCTCCGCGGGCGACGGCCATCCCGCCCGCGACACCATTGTATCGTCGGCCGCCCCCGCTTCTCTCCGCAAAGCAAGAGGAAAGGGGCCCGCAGCCCCCGTTCTCGGGCCCGGACCCCTCCAAGTCGCGCAAACGACAAGGTTTGCGGTCTCTGTCGGATCAGCGGCGAGCCTCGTAGACGGGCGTCTCGACCTCAAAGACGACGAACATCCGCTCGCGGTTCGATCGGTCGCGGAGTTCGGCCGGATCCTCGGGGAGCACCTCGGCGCCGCCCAGCATGCCCTTGGAAGCGTCGAGCGTCACCGCGTCGGCACCGATGCGGGCGATGTCGAACGGAATGCCGCGAAGGCCCACTTCCTGGCCCCACCACTCGCCGTTGATGTCGACGGCCAGCACCGCCACGTGACCGGTGGAGAGTTCGAGGTACGCGTCGGAGATCTCGCCGACCTCTTCGTCGCTGCGGCTCCAGATGACGTTCTCGTCGAGGACGTTGGTCAGCAGCACCATCGGGCCAGAGTTCCGCTCGCTGTCGGAGCGCATCCGGCGGTCGGTCCACGAGGGCGCCAGGTCGTCGGTGCGATAGCGGACTTGGTCGCCGTCGAAGGTCGCGGTCTTGGCGAACATCTTGCCGTCGTAGCCCTTGAAGGCCTCGACCTCGACGCGTTGGCCGCGTACCGGTGCCGTCTCGCCGCCGGTCGAGAACCACGCCGGGCCGAGCACGACCCAATCACCCTTGTCCTTGGACTCGGTGCGCTCGCCGCGGTTGTTGGCGTTGCCCGATTCCGACCCGATGCGGACCTGCATCCAGTGGCGGCCCTCGCCCAGATCGACGCGCTCGACCTCTGTTATCGTGCCCGACATGGTCTTGATCTCGGCGTCCTTGTCTGCGGCGGGCAGCTTCTGGCGCAGGACCTCCTGCGACTCGGCCAACGAGGCGAGGTCACGCTCCCAGCCGTCGTTCAGGCGATGCCAGCCCTTGGGCAGGACCTTGTCCTCGCCCTCGAGCATGTCCTGGCCCGCGTTGAGCGAAAGGGTCATGGCGCGCGCGTCCACGAAGAACGCCTCGAAGGGAATCGACACGTGCGTACCGCCGAAGCCCAGGAACCCGCCCTCGCGGATCACGATGGCCTCGATGCGTCCGGTGCCGCGGTCGACGATCATGTCATCGACGGTGCCGAGCTCGTCGCCCATGCGGTTGGTGAGCGGCTCGCCCAGGATCTTGTCGGCCGACTGGAAGACGAGTGTGCCCTCCTGCTGACGCTCCTGGCTTTGCTGGTAGCCGCGGTTGCGCGCGTCCTGGTTCGTCGCGGCGGTCAGGGTGGTCGCCGAGAGGGCCATGCCAGCTGCGGCGGCGATGGCGAGGACGGCGTGGTGTTGCTTGTTGTTCTTGGTGTTCTGAAACTTCATGGTGTGGCACTCCTTGGTCGTGCTGGTGCACTTCGCCCGTGCCGAGCCCCACACAGGCCCGACGCACGAGGCGACGGTTCACGCAATAGCTTCTCGTGCGCCGCTGAACCTGTGGTGACGACGTAGTGAATCGCGCCTCATTCTGACGGCAACCCGGAGGTGGCCGTCAGGAGGGTCGATTGCGGCATGAAGAAATAGGGAATGACCCCACCGGGATTCGAACCCGGGTCGCCGCCGTGAAAGGGCGGTGTCCTAAACCACTAGACGATGGGGCCGCCGTGGACGAGGCTGAGGATAGGTCAAAGCCGCCCGCGGGCCAAGCGATGCCGGTGTTGACCCCCAACAATCGCCGATGGCTAGCACGCTCCCAGATACAAGCGCCGGCACGGTAGAAGCCAACTTCGACAGCCTCGTCGGGCCGACGCACAACTACGCCGGGCTCGCCCACGGCAACCTGCTGAGCACGGAGCACGCCGGGCTGGTCGCCCACCCCAAGCGTGCCGCCCTGCAGGGACTCGAGAAGATGCGGACGCTGCGGTCGCTTGGCCTGACCCAGGGCGTGCTGCCGCCGCAGGTCCGCCCCGACGTGGGCTTCCTGCAGACCCTGGGCGTGGCCGGCGAAGACAACGCCGCGATCATCACGCGAGCCGCGCGCGAGGCCCCGCGGCTGCTGGCATCGGCGAGCAGTTCGAGCAGCATGTGGGCGGCCAACGCCGCGACGGTCTCGCCCGCTCCGGACACGGCCGATGGCCGCGTGCACCTGACGACGGCCAACCTGGTGACCAACGCCCACCGCGCTATCGAGGGGCCGCAGACGACCCGAACCCTGCGCAAGATCTTCGAGGACGAGGGTCGGTTCGCGGTGCACGACGCGCTGCCGCACACGCCGGACTTCGCCGACGAGGGCGCCGCCAACCACACGAGGCTGGCGCGCACGCACGGCGATGCGGGCGTAGAGCTCTTCGTGTATGGCAGGCGGGGCGGGGGCGAGGCGGCCGACGGGCTGCCCCAGAAGTTTCCCGCCCGGCAGACGCTCGAGGCGTGCCAGGCCATCGCCCGGCTGCACGGGCTGGACGGCGACCGCGTGGTCTTTGCGCAACAGCACCCGCAGGCGATCGACGCAGGGGTCTTCCACAACGACGTGATCGCGGTGGGCAATGGGCCGGTGCTGCTGGCCCATGAGCTGGCGTTCGCCGATACGCAGGGAACCTATGACGGCATCCGTCGGGCGTGCGCGGGGCTGGGCTTCGAGCCGGTGTTCGTTGAGGTGGGCGCCGACGAGGTACCGATCGAGCTGGCCGTAAAGCGGTACTTGTTCAACAGCCAGCTCGTGACGCTACCGGACGGTTCGATGGCGATCATCGCGCCCACCGACTGCCAGGACGAGCCTCGCGTCGTCGCCGCCATCGATCGGATCGTCGCCGATGGGTCGAACCCCATCGGGGCGGTCCACTACGTCGACGTTCGCCAGAGCATGCAGAACGGCGGCGGACCGGCGTGCCTGCGCCTTCGCGTCGTCCTCGGGCCCGCCGACGTCGCGGCGATGCGGCGGGGCGTGCTGCTGACCGACGAACTGGCCGCCAAGCTCGAGGGCTGGATCGAGCGGCACTATCGCGAGACGCTGGCGCCTGCAGATCTTGCCGATCCGAGGCTGCTCGAAGAGTGCCGCTGGGCGTTGGACGAGCTGACGGGCATCCTGGGCTTGGGGTCGATCTACCCGTTCCAGAAGGACGCCGTCACCGTCTGGTGAGCGCCTGGTCGGGGCCTGTAAGAACCGGCCTCGGAATCCAAACTTTTTCTGTCGATGTCGCGTGAGCGACGGGAGCGGTTTCCGCTCTCGTGCGAGGAGGACATGACGCCCCGCGGCTGCTCCGGCCGCGTGGCGGCCGCATTCGCGATCCGAGGGAGAGCGGGGCGGCCGGCCGACGGACACCGTCGGTCGGTCGTCCCCGTGCATTAGTACTCAACGATGAAGTAGAAGCGGTCGCCGGCGAGCTGCTGGAAGCCGCCGGTTGCGAGATCGCCGTCGTCGAAGATGGCATCGACTTGGGTCATGTAGGCGGCGTCCTTCTGGCCGTCGGCGTCGTTGAAGTGGACGCCGATGCCGAGCGTGAGGTCGTAGTCGGGCCGGGTCTCGGTATCCCACACGCCATCGATGGGCGTGCCGTTCTCGTAGGACTCGGGATCAATGAAGTCCTCGAAGCCGTCAGGAATGACGCCCGAGCTGCCATCGCCGATCCAGGTACCGGTCTGCGAACGATGGATGACGGCGGCATCGGTGAAGAGCTGGATCTCGCGCACGAAGGCCGTCTGGCGCGTATTGCCCATCGCGTTCGCGGCTTGCGGCATGACGATGGCCGCGAGGATGCCGAGGATGACGACGACGATGAGGATCTCGACGAGCGTGAACGCACGTCTCGCCCGGCTCGTTGCGAGGGCGGTGCTGGAAAGCATGGCGGCTCCTTCGCGTTCAGCTTCGATTGGAACGCGCAGGCATGCCACAACTCGGTCGCCCAGACGGGCCACGTGCGAGGGTGGCGCCGCCTGGGCATAGCCGTGTAGGTTCTCGGGCGAAGGCCGGGGCCGATTACTCGCAGCCGATGTCGAACTCGTTCTGGAAAGCCAGGAAGTCGAAGATGGTCAGGCTGCCGTCGCCGTCGAAGTCGGCCAGCAGATCGCCGTCGTCGAAGAGGTTCTGGAAGGCGAGGAAGTCGAAGATGGTGAGGCTGCCGTCCATGTCGAGATCGACCCGGCAGCCCGGAGCCCCTTCGAGCACGAGGTTCATCATGTTGGCCCACACGGCCTCGGCCTCGGTGCTGCCGTCCCACACGTCCATGAGGAACGTTGCGATGGTGCGACCCTCGTTGGCGAGGATCTTGACCGGGCCGGTCGCATCGCTCACCGTTGCCAATGCCTCGGTCTCTGGCAGGATGTCGAACGCCACGCCGTCGCTGGCCCAGGCGGTGAGCCAGTCGAACCACGGCATGGTCACGCCATCGAACACGCTGTCGGCCGCGGGGGTGCCGGTGGTGTCGACGAAGTTCGAACCCAGCGAGATGCTGACGCCGCCGGTGGCCCCGAACGCCTCGAACAGCCCGGGCGTGCCGGTGTAGATCGAGAACCACGTCGACAGGATGACCAGGCCGCCGTCGTTGACGTAGTCGACGAGGACGCCGGCGCCCGAGTCGGGCCTGGTGCTCGGAAAGTCCATGACCACGAGTTCCCAGTCCTGGCTGTCGAGCAGAACGCCGAAATCGGTGGCCGTCGCACGGACGACCTCGCCGGGGCGAACGACCTCGGCCGCGGCCAGGGCGTAGCTGTTGCGTGAGTTTTCGTCGTAGACGAGGATCTGTGCGTGGACGGGCATGGCAGCAGCCAGCGCGAGCGATCCGACGAACACGGTTGGGCGAATCATGACAATCTCCTCTCAAGAAGCGACCGCCCCGCAACGTCTGTAGGGTACTCGGACTGACCGAGAATCGGCGCGCGATTTCGCGGACGGGCTCCGAAGGAGCGGATCGTGAGCGAAGGGCCGACCAGATCGGCTTCGGAGAATCCAGCGTCGCCGTTATACTGGCGGCGTGACACCGAAGAAGTACCGTCGTCGCCGAGCGTTCACGCTGATCGAACTGTTGGTGGTCATCGCGATCATCGCGGTGCTGATCGGCATCCTCATCCCGAGCCTTGCCGGAGCCCGCGATCTTGCCCACACGACGATCTGCGCCCAGAACCTGCGGCAGATGGGCGTCGCCATGACGGTGTACGCCACCGATTACAAGGAGCAGCTCTGGCCGGCCGAGGACTGGGCGTTCGGGCGCGACGATCGGGGCGCGATCGACCGATCAGATCCGGGCGTGATCTTCGACTACGTGGACGATGCCCACGAGATCTGCGGCTGCCCAAAGAATAAGCGCCGGTCGGGCGACGGACGCTCCAGCGGCACGCTGTACGGCTCGTTCACCGATCTCAACTTCGACTACACCATGTTCGACGAGGTCCAGGGCTATCGATTGGGCCAGGAGGTGCAGGTCGCGCGGCTGACCGACGTGCGGACGAGCAAGCCGATCCGCATGACGTCGGCTTCGGGCGAGGCAAGGCTGACCGCGATGCGGGCCGTGCCGGTGTACATCGAAGAGAGCGTTTGGTTCTACAACCAGCAGTTCACCGAGGGCTACTGGGGCAATCTGGATCAGATCACCGACCGACACGACAAGGGCGGACACGTGCTGTACTCGGACGGCGTGGTCGAGATCGCCAAGTTCGAGAAAGGGCCGCGCGGCGAACGCGTCGAGGAGCGCGACGACTTTACGGCCAACTGCATCTATGCCCGGGTGAACAACGGCAAGGCAGATTGGTGGAAGATCTCCGACCGGGGCCAGGACTACGGCTGGATCAACGCGCCCGATCGATGATCCGACGCGGTACCATGCCGCATGCGACACGATCTCGATGGCGTGCGGGTACGACTTGCGGCTGGTCTGGCCGTTTCGGTTGCCAGTGCCATGGCGCATGCGCAGCTTCGATTCGTTGACGCGACGGCGCGGGTCGGCCTTGAAGACGAGGGATCGCCAATCAGCGCCGCCCACGTGTGCGCGGCCGACTTAGACGGCGATGGATTCGATGACCTGATCATCGGCCGCACGCGCGTGTTCATGAATCGTGCGACCGAGGACGGCGCGCGGACGTTCGTCGAGGTGGATCGCGCCGGACTGCCCGAGCACCGCCGCGGCGACGTCGTGGTGTTCGCCGATCTCGACAACGACGGGCGGAGCGACGCCATCGTGGCCCGCTCGCTGGACGTCGACAACGACTCCTACCAACCGCCCAAGGCGGGCACGCCCCAGAAGCTCGCGTGGCTGCGGGGCAACGGCGATGGGACCTTCGGCTCGCCGCGCGGGGCGTTCACCGAGATCGAGGCGGCGACTGCGGGCACGACGGCGTCGGTGGCCGTGGGCGACGTCGACCTCGACGGCCGGCTCGACCTCGTGCTGGGCCAGTGGTACACCAAGTATGGCGCGGGCCTTGAGGGCTTTGCGAACGACGTGCTGCTGCAACAAGAAAACGGGTCGTTCGCGCGCATGGCCCTGCCGGTGGACGGCGTGGCGTTTGACTCGCAGGCGGACGGGGGCGGCCGTCCGACCTACGGCGTACTCGTCGCCCACGTGCTGGGCGACGGTGCGCCGGGCAACTGGCCCCAGGTAGTTGAACTCAACTACGGGCGGCGCTGGAACCGGCTGTGGGCGCGAGGCGATGACGGTGCGTGGAAGGACCTGGCACCTCAGACGAAGCTCGACGGCGACACAATCCGACACGGCCGGCATCCGGACTGGCTCAAGGAGCGGGCCAAGACCGACCCTCGGTTCGACCGCCCCGACGAGTTGCCATTTCGTGCGAACGGCAACACGTTCGACGCGGCGATCGGCGATGTCGATGGCGACGGCGCCTTCGACGTGCTCCTGACCGAGATCACGCACGGCTGGGCGGGCGAGAGCAGCGATCCGTCGCGGGTGCTGCTGCGCCGCGATGGCATCGCGGGGCCGCTCTTCGTGACCGACGACGCCAAGTCGCTCGATCGTGCGCCGACCGATCCGAGCATCCGCAGTTGGAACCAGGGCGACATCTACGGCGAGCTCGCCGACTTCGATCTCGATGGTCGCCTCGACGTGCTCGTGTGCTCGAGCGATTACCCGGATAACCAGCGTTTGCGCATCTGGCGGCAGCAGGAAGATGGCTCGCTCGTCGATATCACGAGTTGGGTCGGCATCGACCACATCGGTGCCGGGCAGCCGGCACTGCTGGACTTCGACGGCGACGGCGACCTGGACATCGCCGTAGGCCAGGGCTTCAACCGGCTGAATGCGGCCCTGCGTGCCGGTCGAACGCCGCGGGTGCGGCTCTTCGAGAACCGTGCAGCGGACACGCTCGGGCGGACGGCGGTGGTGCTGCGGCTCGATGGCGGCGAGGGCGTGAACCGCGACGCGCTCGGGGCCGTGGTGCGAGCGATCACGATCATCGACGGACGGCCGCGGACGATCGTCGCCCAAGTCGTCGGCGCCGGGGGGCACCAGGGCAAGCAAGGCACGCTGGCGATCCACGTGCCGACCGGGCCCGAGGGAGCGAGCCGGATCGAGATCACCTGGCCCGACGAGCGCGGCTCGACGACCGTGCTCGAGGATCTCGCGCCGGGCGTGCACCGCGTGCCGTACTCGCCCGCGCGCTAACCAAACCTCACGGCAAAGAAAAACCGCCGAGCGGCCCAGAGGGCAACGCTCGGCGGGGCGGGATGGGCTTGGTTGGGCCCGATCGGCCGGACGCTCAGATCCGGCTGAGGATCGAGTCGAGCAGCGATGCCGAGTTCTGCTGGCCCAGGAAGAACTGGGTGTCGTCCAGCGGGTCGAAGCGGCTCGACAACGGGCGGGCAAACGCCGGAACGATGTAGTCGCCGCTGGGCAGGTTGCCCGGGCTGTTGGCGCCGAAGACGTCGACGGCAGCGCCCGGACCGGTGAGGAAGGTCGTGCGCAGGCCGAGCAGTTCGCCCACCCGTCGGCCGACCGCCGCCGCGAGGGCATCGGTCAGGTCGCGGACGTCGCCCTCGGAGGGGTTGAAGCCCAGGGCGGTGAGCTGGGGCACGAACACGACGGCCTCGTCGTTGCGATCGGCGTTGAATGGGTCGGAGCGTTCGGCGTAGCCGTAGATCTCCTCGAACGCCAGGCCAAAGCCACCGATGCCGAAGGTGAACGGGTTGAAGAAGAGGCTCGTCGGATCGGCCGAGAAGGTGAAGTTGATCGGGTCGCTCGAGTCGGTGACGAACACCGTCGAGAAGTCGTCGCCCTGGAAGTCGCTGGGGTTGGCCGAGAAGGTCACGTCGTAGCCAGCACCCTGGAAGATGTCGTTCAGGTTGCCGACCAGCTCGCGCTCGATGAAGGTGTCGACGGGCAAGCCATCGATGTTGCCGCTGAAGCCGAGTGCCGCGCTGGTGAATGGCAGCAGATCGGTGAGCTGATCACCGACCTGGAGCCAGTCGATGCTGCCGCCGTTGAACTCGAGCAGCACGTTCTGGCTCTGGGTGTCGATCTGGCTGATCACCATGTCGTCGCCCGTGCCACGGATGCCGTCGTCGCCCGCGTCGAGCGTGTAGCGGAAGCGTCCCTCGATGATCCGCTGGGGATCATCGAACGTGCCGAAGGCGCCATCCGGACCGGCGAATGCCGCGACGCCCGGGCCACGCTGGACACGCTCGATCTCGACCACGTAGTCGGCATTGAACACGCCCTGGATGTAGAAGGCATACGTGCCCGTGCTGGGCGCCTGGGCGACGATGAAGAAGTCGCCGTTCTCGTCGGTGCCGTAGCGGAGCAGGTCGTCTTCGGCAAAGATCTCCGCACCAGCGCCCGACACCGTGCCGAACTCGCTGGGCGAGAAGACGATCTGGCCGTCACCGACGCCCGACGAGTTGGTGGTGTTGAACAGGCCGAACTGCACGGCCCCGGAGAAGTCCTGGATGATGGTGTCCAGGGCGCCCACCGACTGGCGGCCGCCGAGGTCGGCACCGGTCTCGGACAGCTTGACCGTGAGGCGAAGCTCGTCGCCGGCGCGGATGGTCTGGCGGTTGTTGAGATGGAAGACGTCGACGTCGGCGGCGATCTCGCCCGACCGGCCGCGGGCGCCGGACCCGCCGATGGACGAGGAAATCTCCGTGACGCTGGTGCCGTTGCTCAGGCGGGTGGACACGACGCCGTTGCCGTCGGTGCCCTCGATGATCCCGGTCTCAGGGTTGCGCGTGAAGGTGTACGCGCCGATGGTCACCTGGGCCCGGTCGTCTTCGGTGCCGACGATGCCGTCGGGGCCCGAGAAGGACGAGGCGAACGGCGCCTCGACCAGGTTGCGGCCGTTGCCCGAGTTGGTGGAGGCGCTGAAGCCCGAGTCGCCGTCGTCGAACACTTCGACGGTCAGCGAGTAGCTGCCCACCAGGCCCGCGGAGGGCTCGATGTTTTCGATCGCGTCCACGTCGAACGGCGTCGACGGGTCGGTGGTGTTCGAGATGGCGATGTAGAACGTACCGGTCTGCGTAATCAGGAACGTCTCGCCGAAAGTCACCACGCCTTCGCGGAGCTGGCTCGTCTCCGACGGCAGCGTGATGCTCGCGTTGTCGACGCCCAACTGGAACGAGAAGTCCGGGCCGAACAAGTCGACGTTCGCGTTGAACGCCGAGCCGGTGTTCGGGCCGAGTCGGAGGATCTGGCCGGCCTGCAGCGTGATGGCGTACAGGTCGACGTCGCTGGCCAGCGAGAACGACTGGGCATCGACGTCGGGGTGGTCGCCGACGAAGCCGCGGAGCGTGAACGGCGTGTTCACGTCGGGCAGCGCATCGGGCTGGAACTTGTCGTCGAGGGCCGTGTCGAGGCTGCCGGGGCCGTAGAAGTCGATGCGGGCCGGGCCAAGGAAGCCGCGGTCCACGATCAGCGTGTTGGGAGAGATCTTGTCGCCCACGTCGCCCACGAAGGCATCGCCGGCGAAGAACAGGTCGTCGTCGGCGAATCCGTCGCCGTCGGCGTCCAGGCGCGCCGCCGCGTTCTGGCCTCGCACCACGTTGGGGTCGAGCTCGAAGCGGTAGAGGCCCGGACCGGCCACGCCGGGAAGCTGCGGCAAGTCGCGACGCGTGACCGAATCGAAGAACGTGATGACGGCGGCGTTCTGGGCCGCGTCGTACTCGAACAGGTAGTCCTCGCCCTGGTCCAGGCGGATCTTCACCAGCCCGCCCTCGCGGACCTCGCTGATGATCAGCCCATCGCGGAGGGTCTGGGCGTTCATATCCTGGTTGAAGAAGACACGCGCGGTGTAGATGCCGCCGTCGAAGACGACCTCGATGTCGTTCACCTGCACGACCAGCGGCAGGGTATCGAGGACGGCCACGCTGAAGTTGCGTTGCTCGGTGACTGCCTGGCCGTTGACCGTGACCGGACCGATGTCGCCCGTCGCGAAGACGCCGAACGTCTCCGAGCCGCGGTTGGAGCCCACCAGGGTCCCGCCGATGCTGACCGAGCCGATGCTCGACCGGCCACCCGACACGACGTCGTCGGTGGTGCCCAGGAAGCCGTCGGCGCCGCGAAGGACGCCGGCCGTGGCCGAGCTTTGGACGAAGTTGCCGCCCACGCTCACGGTGCCAAGGTTGCCGCCGTTGGTCCGGTCGGCGTTCACACCCGTTCCGCCGAAGGCCGCGTCGCGACCGATGTCGGCTCCGGCCAGGATGTTGCTGGCAAAGACGTCGCCCGTGATGTTGACCGCGTCGATGGCGTTGGCCGTCGACACGATCGTGCCGGACATGTCGAACGCGGTGATGCTCTGGATGTCGGCGCCAGAGCGGATGACGCTGTTGATGATCGAGCCGTTGACGAACAGGGCGCCGCGGATGCCGTTATCCACGCTGATGTTGGCACGCATTGAGCCCTGGACGGTGATGGCCTCGGTGCCGAAGATGCGCAGCGTGGGCGTCACGAATTCGCCCGGAAGCTGCGGGAGCGAGCCGCCCAGATCGCCGTTGACGGTGAGCTGGCGGAGCAGCGTGGCGCTGACGGTGCCGCTGGTGAGCAGCGAGCCGGTCTCGAGCAGCTGCACGTCGTTGCCGACGAGGATGTTGCCCGAGCCCTGGAAGCCACCGAGCACGATCTCGCGGGCGTATCCGTCGATGACGATGTTCGAGTTGCCGAACATCACGGCCTGGACGTCGATGCGTCCCATCGAAGCATCGTCGTTGCTGAGGATGCTGAAGTCCTCGAGGGCGCCGGTGTCGCTCGTCACGGTGACGCTGCTGTCGATGCCGGTGCTGATGAGGATCAGCCGGCCGCCGGCCTCGTCCCACACGGCCGTGCCAGGCCCGCTGAAGCTGATGGTGCCCGAGGCTGAGCCGCGGGTGAAGTCGATCGACGTGCCCGAGGCGATGACCTCGCCAAGCGTCGAGAAGTCGAAGCTCGACTGGTCGGCCACGAACGGCAGCATGAACAGGTTGCCGCCGACGACCGGGGTCGCCTGGCCGCCGGTGGTGATGCCCGCGGTGCGGTTGGGCTGGCCCGTGTCGGTGAAGGCGCTGACGTTGTCGATCGCTCCTCCCACCGATACGTTGCCGATGACCGAGACGCCCAGCGTGTGCAGGTCGTCCTCGGTGTTGTACAGCCCGTCTTCGCCGGCCACCATGCCCGCGGCGACGGCGACGTTGGTCGCGTCGCCGGCGATGATGACTTCGCGGACGCGGCCCGCCTTGTTGACGTCGGTTGCGTCGCCGACGCCGCCTGCGCGTCCGTCGGTGCCCAGGTGGAACAGGCCGCCAGCAACCAGCAGGTTCGACGCCGAGCCCGACACGTTGACCGAGCCCACCGAGTTGCCCGCCACGATCTGCGTGCCGAAGCCGGTCGTGTTGGCGTCGTTGGCGATGTTGCCTTCGCCCTGGACGTTGATCTGCCCGATGGCGTTGCGGGCGTGGAAGACGGCCTCGAAGATCGAGCCGTTGGTCACGGTGACCACGCCGATGTCTCGGCCGGCGGTGATGCTGGGGCCATCGAAGCCCGAGGTCACGCCCACGCCGGGAGGAAGCTGGTTACGCAGCGTCGCGGCGCTGATGAAGCTGGACAGCGCCGGGTTGACGCCGATGTCGCCGAAGATGCCGTCCTCGGACGCATTGACGGTAATGCTGAAGATGGTGTTGTCGGCGTGCACGTCGCCCAACAGGTGGCCGCTGTTGATGACCAGGCTGCCGATATCGCCGTTGAAGGCCGCCACCGAGCCGCTGGGCAGCAGCGAGCCGTTGTTGATCGTCACGTTGCCGATGCCACCGGAGAAGCTCATGATGCTTCCGGCGTAGTCGCCATTGGCCACGACCGAGTTGATCCGGCCGTAAGCCTCGATCGATCCGGTGGGGATGCGGTTGTTGCCCGGGAAGCCCGGTTGGGCACCGATCACCACGGTGCCGGTGATGGCGTTGGCCACGCGGATGTCCGAGTAGAGCCCGCCGTTGGTAATGTCGATGCCGGCAAGGTCGCCGCGGACGAGCACGACGCTCGGGTCGTTGATGTCGCCGAGGTTTCGGCCCACGACCAGGTTGGTGAGCGTGCCACTGATGTCGGTGCTCAGCAGCATGTCACGCGCGGCGATGAGGTTGGTGACGTCGCCGCGATCGGTGCGGGTCTCGAGCGAGCCACGCAGGTCGCCGTCGGTCGCCTCGATGCGGGTGATCGGACCGGTCGCCAGGATGCCGCCGTCGAAGAGCGTCTCGACGACGAGGCTGTCCAATCGGCCGTCGGGGCCGGTCACGTTGATGTTGGTGGCGGTGATCTCCTGGGCCATCAGGCTGATGAGCGGGCCCGAGACGCTGATCTCCGAAGCGCGGATCGCCTCGGCGACCATCATCTGCGTCAGCTGGCCCGTGATGACCTGCGTCGAGCGGAGGTTGTCCGCGTCGAACGAACGGATCGTGCCGGCCACGCGGATGTCCGACCGCTGGAACAAGCGGCCCTCGATGAACTCGCGGACCTCGCCGTTGACCTCGAGGAAGGTATCGGCAAAGACGCCGTCGGTTGATCCGGCGCCCGAGCCGCGGCCCACCGTCAGGTTGTCAAGGTCGCCGCCCACGCTGATGAACGAGCGGAACAACTCGCGAGGCGTACCGCCGCCGGTGCTGTTGACGATGTTTGCCGCGTCGATATCGAGCACCGAGTCGTTGAACGACATCTGGACGGCGTCGATGTTGCCATCCATGCGGATCGAATCGGCCGAGAGCGCTGCAATGCGCGTCCGGAACACGGTCGAGTCCTCGTCGCCCGTGAGCACGCGGATCTCGCCGGTGCGAACGAACGCATCGCCGTAGTTCACGCCCACCCAGAACTCGTCGAGCAGCGTCGCGCCAACGTAGGCGTCGACGATGCTGCTGTTGCGCAGGCTCAGGTTGTCGATGCCGTTCAGCGCACCACCGCCGCCCTCACCGACGTTGTTGGCCGCCACGATGCTGCCAAAGAGCGTTGCGTCCTCGGCCACCAGGTTGTCGATGTCATCGACGGCGAAGATGCCGGTCGTCGCGAAGGCGTCGCCGGAGCGCTGGGCCAGGCCCATGCCGACGTTCAGGTCGACGATGTCGCCGGCGAAGATCGTGCCGAAGATGCCATCGAATCGGCCCGAGGGCTGGCCGGCGGTCGGCCCGATGTCGGCATTGACGAGCATGTCCTGGATGACGCCCGTGGGGCTCAGGATGACGTCGCCCACGCCGCCGCCAACGCGGAGCAGGGTGAGGTTGCCCGTGCGGACGAAGAGGCCGTCGAGGTACGGGTCGAGCGGGGAACCGATGTCGCTCAGGAACGCACCGCCGCCCGGGTAGGCGTTATCGCCCACCGGTCGGTAAATGCCGCCGCCCCAATCAGGGTCGATCACCTCCGCGGGGATGGTGAAGGAGTCATCGCGGCCGATGCCCTGGACCTGCTCGCCGCCGATGCCCACGAACGGCGAGATCCGGCGCGGGCCAAACTCGGGCAGCTGCGTGCGACCGAGATCGCCGACGATCTGGATTTCGTTGATGCCGACGACGTCGATGGCGACGATGTCGCCGCCGGGCGTGTTGTTGCGGATCTCGTCGAACGCGCCGCCGCCGCTCTGGAAGATCTGCCACACGTCGACCTGGATCTCGCCGGAGATGTCGATGGACGACTGCGCATCGGCGCCGGTCACGTCGATCCGGCCGATGCTGATGACGTCGTCGGCCGAGCCCTGCAGCGTCGTGATGTTGAGCGTCCGGCCGCCGGTCAGATCGGCTTCGACCGTCGCCAGCGCGACGCCTTCGGCCGAATCGATGCCGATGAAGCGGAGGAACCCGACGACCGTGCCCTGTGCGCCGACGCCGTTGATTTCGACGAGGAATCGACCACCCGCGTCATCGACGAGCTCGACCGATTCGCCGATGACCAGGTCGATGCCGGC
This sequence comes from Phycisphaerales bacterium, assembly GCA_040217175.1. NCBI lineage: Bacteria > Pseudomonadati > Planctomycetota > Phycisphaerae > Phycisphaerales > Phycisphaerales bacterium. Next base: position 1,612,197 of record JAVJNT010000001.1, read on the forward strand.
GTCGACGCCGAAGGTGTTGGTCAGGTTGGGCGTGTCGATGAATCGGATGTCGCTGCCCGGGCCCAGGTCGAAGTTGACGCCCTGGCTCGAGGTCCGTGCGGCCGAGTCGATGCCGACGATGATGTCTTCGTCGGAGAAATCGACGTCCTGCGACACGACGAAGCCGCCCACCGTCGAGCCGGCGCTCGTGATGATGCTGACGGCATCGCTGGCCACGTGCGAGCCAACGCGGATGAAGCCGATGTCGCCGGCCCCGCCGCCCGTACCGGTGCGGAACACGATGGAGTCCAGCGGGCTCGCCGCGGGAATCTGATCATCATCGAAGTCGTAGTCGAGGCCGAGGCCACCGGAGATGTCGATGTAGCCGATGCTGCCCGCGACGTTGAACACGATCGCGCCGGCGCCCGAGTAGAAGTCACCTTCCTCGGGACCGGTGCCGATGACCTCCGACTGGCCCGTGACGAGGTAGCCAAGGTTGCCGCCAACCTGCAGGATGAGCGGCTCACCCTCGGTCTCGATGTCCGAACCGGCGTAGATCTCGAACAGGCTGCCCGCGATCGTGAAGCTGCCGCCGGCCAGGTCGGATCGCCGATCGGCCGGATCGTCGGCGGCCGTGCCGTCGTCGGTGAAGTTGATGTTGTCGTCGGCGCTAGTAGCCGCGCCGGCTCCGTCGAGCAGGTCGGTGCCCGCGCGGATCGATCCGGTCGAGCCCGACAGCACGTTGACCGACAGGCTATTGCTGATGCCCGACACGCCCGGCGCGAGCTGGTTGGCCGGGAAGCCCATGCCAGAGGCCGTGCGATAGGCGCCAAGCGTAACGGGAGCCATGCCCGAGACGTTGAGCGCGTAGAACGCACCGGTGGCCGTGCTACCGGTTGCGACGCTGGAAACGACGAGGTAATACACGCCGGCGTACTCGGGCGTGTACTCCAGCACGTACCGGCCCGTGTTGACGAACTGCTCGTCGGACGCGACCGACGCGACCTGACGCCCGCGGGCATCGACCAGGCGGAAGTGGAACGACGGGTCGTCGGGAACGCCCTCGACCACCAGCGGCCGGCTGCCATCCAGCGGGATGCCGAACACGTCGACGTTGTCTTCGCCGGTGTTCACCGGGTCGCCGAAGCTCAGGTCGCCGACGATCTGCACCTGGCTGCCGATGTTGCCGATGAACTCGGCGCTCGCGATCGAGTCGTTGCGGTAGTACTGCGCGCCGAAGACGGGCGTGAAGTCAAAGAAGCCCGCAGCGACGAGGTCGTTGGTGACCGCCGCCAGCGACGTCTCGAACGTTCCGATCGTCAATTGGTCGCGGATGGTCGTCTGGACGTCGGCATCACCGCCCGTGTCGATGCCCAGCGGCGTCTCGTACTCGTAGTACCGGGTCACGTCGCGGGGCTGGCGCAGCACCGAGGAGCTGAGCTCGCCGACGACGGTCGTGTCCATGAGCGAGCGGCCGGCGATGTGCACCTGGCCCAGCGTGCGCTCGACGAGGAGCTGCGAGCCCGTCTTGGTGATGTCGTTGCTCTCGTCGGGCGCCCACAGCCCCGCGTCAGACGCGACGAACATCGCGCCCAGGTCGCCCTTGACCGTGATCGAGCCGAGGACCGAACCAAAGCCCAGCTGGTTGACGGCACCGTTAAAGACCGAGGAGCCAAAGAGCAGGCCGTGGATGTTGATCGAGCCAACGTTCTGCGTGCCCAGCGCGAAGATGCCCTGGTCGGGGTTGGTGAACGAGTTGAAGGTCGCCGTTCCGCCCGGGTCGTACGTGGAGGACGAGGTGTTGTCGCGATCGAAGGGCGAGCCGATGATGACCGAGCCGGCGATGGGCGGCAGCCCGTCGACCTCGCCGTCGCCATCGGGCACGAGCCGGTAGCCGAAGCCGGCGTCCTCGAAGGCGTCGGCCGAATCCGTGAGGTCGGTGATCACGGAGAGGTTGAAGCCACCCTCCGAGAAGTCCGCATCCGGGTCGGGCTCGCCTTGCTCGATCTGAGCGCCGAACAACGTCAGCGACGTCGCCTCGTCGGCGTTGGTGAACACGATGCGACCGATGCCGTCGTTGAAGTCCGGCACGCCGTCGTCGTTCGAGTCGATGATGGTGAGCGTGCCTTCCTCGGGCGTGCCCACTGCGATGGTCGCCAGGAGCGACCGTCCGTACAGGTCGAAGAGCTCGACGGTGGTACCCGCGGTACCCGCGAGCGTGAGGTAGGCACCGAAGATGCGGTCCTCGATCACGCCGGTGAAGTTGCCCGGAGGCAGGGCGGCCGAGATGTTGTCGAAGCGGAAGCGATCGCTGGGTCCGCCGATCGACTCGAATCGGATGGTGTCGAATGCCGGACGCGGCTCGCCCGAAACCACGGGCGGCGCCTGGAACACGAAGGTGCCCACGCCGTCGGCCGGTCCGCCTCCGCCGGTCCTGAAGTTCACCAGCTCATCGCGGCCCTCGAACGAGGCGATCGCCTCGCCGCGGAGCAGCAGCGTGACTCGGGTGTTCTCGAGGTCGAGGCCCTGGGTGCTGCCCGGCGACGCCACGAAATCGATCGAGAACGACCGCATGGCGCGCAAGAGGTCGGTGTCGTCTTCCGTGTTCAGGAACGAGAAGCTGAACTGTTCGCCCGTCTGCAGGAGCGCCTCGACCAGCCGCTGGTCGTCATCGGGGTCGGCGCCGGGGGGCGCGACGAGTCGGAAGTCGGCCGTGGGCGAGATGTTGTGCCGCACGAACAGCAGCGACTCTTCGAAGACGCGCTGGGAGATGATCGTCGAGCCGACCGCGCCGGCTTCGTCGAAATTCTCTTCGGCAACGTCGTCGTCATCGATCTCGATGTCGTCGGCGAACTGGAGATACGGGATGGTGTACCCAAAGAAGGCCGTCGCGAAACCGACGCCCGATGTGGGATCGACCGTGGACGGATCGATCGTCAACGCGAACAGGAGCTGGCGGGGCTCGAGCGGCTCGACGTCCGGTCGGCTGGCGCGACCCGCAAGGCCCGCCAGGCGCGACGCCGCGCCGTGCGCGGCCTCCTGCACCTGCGAACGACGACGGACGTACGGGCGGGTCTTTGCACGGCGGTTGGGCTTCATGACCGCTCCTCGCTAGCTGTTGCGACACCGCGACACGCGGTGGTTTCGTCGGGGCTTCCTGGCCGGCCTGGGTGGGCTGGTGGCCGGCGTTCTTCGCACGCTCCGGGGCGGAACGTCCGAGTGCTGCAGCGCCCTGGGGCGTTGCAGCGGGCCGCTCCCAGGGCCGGGAGGGCCGGGCAAGGCGTGGCACCGTGCCGGGCGCCTTGCACGTGCGGATGCGGTGGGGTCCATCCCGGACTCGGCCGCGTCGCATCCTACCGCGTGCCAGAGCCGACAAGCATATCAGACGACTCCGGGCGAGACTAGGCGGCCTCCCCGGGTTGCGACCACTCGGACCGAATCGACCTCGCACGATGCTCGGCCTCTGACCGTCGTGGCGCGCATCCCATCCTCCGAGCGTCGCGGGGAGCCGGCAGGACGCCGCTCCCAGCACAATCCGAACAAACTCGGCGACCCTGCACTTCGCGGCCCGATGCTCGTCGCTCTCGGGTTGTCGCGATGCCACTCGGCGGAGCCGTGCTGCCAACAAGCGGGGGTTGGCGGCTCGGCCGAGGGGGCCGGCGCGCGCCGGCCCGGGGCCTTCCAACAGTTCTACGCCCGGTCGCCGACGTCGGTTGCAGCCGACCGATAGCCAGCACGATTTGATGAACAACCGGGAGAGCCGCGCCAGCCCACCGCCTCCGTCGATCCGGCCGGCAATCGGCCAGTGACATTTCGTTCACCCACCGATCTATCCCTGCAGAGGACGCGTATCCTGAGGGGAGCCGTACGTTTGCCTTATGGGACGTACGGGGGCAGAGGGAGGCAGCGAGTGCTCTCCGGAGTCGGACAAGCCGAAGGACTGGTCGAACGCCTGATCCAGGCGAGCGGCTCGAGCGATGCCACGCTGGTCGCGGGCATCGCCATCGTCGTCGGCATCATGCTCTGGGCTGCCGGCGCCAGGGCCGTGAGCCTCGCTTTTGCCGCCGCGGGTGGGACGGCCGGGCTCTTTGCGGGCTTTACGCTGGCGAGCCACGTCGCCGTACCGGACGTCGCGGGCCTGCCCGGCTCGCTGGTTGCCGCCGCGGGCGGCGCGGGCCTGGGCGTCGTGATCGCGCTCGTGGCGATGCGCCTGGTCGTGTCCGCCGCCGCCGGCGTGACCGCCGCGGCCGCCGCTGCCTGCATCGCCGTGCTTGCAACGCCCCACCTTCCGCTCAATCCGACCGCACCCGCCGCATCGCCACCCGCTCCGACGGTCGCCGTCCAACCGGTGTCGCTCGACGTCGCGGGCGAATCTGCAAGCAACGAAGCCGCGGCCGCACCGACGAGCACCACCGCCGTCGGCACGCAAGCGATTGCGGATCAGGCAGCGCAGGCCTGGGACCGCGTGCCCGAAGCCCACCAGGGGCACGCGGCGATCGCCATCTTCGGTTGCGGATTGTTCGGAGCCATGCTCGGAGCGATCTGGCCGGCCCGCGTCGCGAGCGCTACGACCGCGTTCATGGGCGCCGCGATCTGGCCGCTGGGGGCCATCCAGATCCAGGCGGCGATGGGCACGCCGCTGCCGATCGAGGAAACGCCGACGCAGGCGTGGCTCGTCGCGTGGCTCGTGCTTGGCGTTGTCGGGCTGGGCATCCAGCGGCTCGTCGTCCGCAAGGTCGCCGAGAGCTGAGCCAGAACGGCGAGAGCTACACGCTCGGGGCAGCGGACTCGGGCTCGCGCTCTTCTTGCACGGTGATCAGACCGCCCGTGTCGCCCGCCGTCATCGGCTCGGCGTAGATCGACGCGTTCGTCGCACTGACGGCCAACTGCCCGGCAAGTGCCGCGAGAACCACGACGCCAACGGCTGAGATGGCCCCCGTCGCGAATCGCAGCCCGTACGCCGGATGGTGCTCGGGGCGATCGGGCGAGTCGGCCGAACCGTTCGCGTCGTCGATCATGGCGGCCTTGACGAGCCGCAGGTAGTAGAACGCGGCAATGGCCGAATTCACGCCCAGGATGACGACGAGCGCGATCTCGCCCGCCGCGATGCCGGCCGTGAACAGGGGTAGCTTGGCCATGAACCCCAGCAGCGGCGGGAAGCCCAGCAAGCTCAGCGACACGATCGCCAGCACGACGCCCAGTGCCGGCTCGCGGCGCCACAGCCCGCGGAGGTCGTCGAAGTCCTCGACCTCCATCGGCTCGCCGCGATCGGCGGCACGCTTCTCGAGGCAGGCGATCACCGCGAAGGCGCCCGTGTTGGTCACGCCGTAGGCCGCGAGGTAGAACAGCACCGCCGACACGCCGCTGGCCGCGAACGTGCCGTCGCCCGGCCCGGCCAGCACGCCCACGAGCATGTAGCCCGAGTGGGCGATCGACGAATAGGCCAGCATGCGCTTGACCGAGTTCTGCAGGATGGCCAGCACGTTGCCCACGGTCATGGTCACTGCGGCCATCACCCAGAGCATGACGCGGACGGCCTCGGGCAGGCCATCTCCGCCCGCACCGGCCGACCAGCCCGCGACCGAGCAGATGAGCAGCAGCGCGACGAAGCCTGCCGTCTTGGGCACGAAGGCGAGGAACGCCGTCACCGGCGCGGCAGCACCCTGGTACACGTCGGCCGTGTAGAAGTGCATCGGCACGGCAGCGATCTTGAACGCCAGGCCCGCGATCGACAGCAGAAGGCCAATCATGGTGATGTTGTTGATGCCCTCGGCGGCGATGATGCCGGCCATGACGTCGAGCTTCAGCGTGCCCGTACCGCCGTAGAGCATGACAAAGCCGTACAGGAATGTCGCGGCGCCGAGCGCTCCGAGGTAGAAGTACTTGACGCCGGCTTCCTGGGCCCGGCCGCGCGAGCTGCTCATCGCGACCATGACGTACGTCGGAAGGCTCGTGAGTTCGAGCGCCAGGAACAGCCAGATCAGGTCGCCCGCCGACGCGCAAAGCATCAGGCCCGTCAGCGAGAACAGCACGAGCGAGAAGTACTCGGCCCGGTTGGTGCGCAATGGGCTGAAGGTTCGGCCCGCGGACACCAGCGCTTCCTCACGCCGATCGATCAGACCGCTCTGCAGCAGGATGAGCATGAGCCCCACCACCGCCACCACGACCTTGACGAATCCCGGCATGTTGGGCAGCATGGTGTCGCCCTGCGGCGAGTTCGACATGCCGATCGCCGCGAGCACGCCCGCAACGGCGAGCCCGGCCATCGACGCCGGCAGGCACAGCGAGCGCCACTGCTTGTTGGGAGACAGACCCAGGATCATCACCACGCAGGTGGTGATGAAGAGCGTGATCTCGGGCCAGATGAGGGCGATCTTCTCGGCCATGGGTGATCACTGCCCCCCTTCTTGCGAGTCGGACGGTTCGTCGGCGGGGGGCTCGGTCAGGAGCGTGTCGTCCGCGTCAACGCGGATGCCCAATTCCTCGGCCCGGATCTGCAGCAGATCCTGGTATGGCTCGAGCGTCCGCTCGACCGACGGCTCGATGGCCTCGATCACCGGCGTCGGATAGACGCCCAGGGCCAGGCAGCCGACCGCGAGCACCGTCAGGAGGCTGATCTCGCGGACGTTCAGGTCCGTGGGCAGCTCGGAGTGCTCGTCGTCGTGGCCCGCGGGCTGCTTGGCCGTGCCCCACACGACGCGGCCGGTCATGTAGAGCAGGTACATGGCCGCGACGATGACGCCGAAGCCCGCCGCGAAAGCGAACCACGGGCCGAGCGAGCCGCCGGCGGCGCCCTCACGTCCTTCGAGCACCCAGGCGGGCGAGCTCTGGAACGTGCCGATGATGCACATGAACTCGCTGACGAAGCCGTTGAGCCCGGGCAGACCGACCGACGCCATGACGAAGAACACCATGAACGACGACCAGATGGGCATCGTGCTCGCCAGGCCGCCCAGCTCGTCCATCGAGCGGGTATGGAATCGCTCGTAGACCATGCCGATGCACAGGAAGAGCGCCCCGGTCGACAGGCCGTGGTTGATCATGTAGAGCACCGAGCCGGTGAGCCCGATGTTGTTCAGCGCGACGAGCCCGAGCACGCAGAAGCCCAGGTGGCTCACCGACGAGTAGGCCACGAGCTTCTTGACGTCCTTCTGCACCCAGCAGATCAAGCCAGCGTAGATGATGCCGATGATGCTGAGCACCGCGATGAGCGGGGCGTAGGCGATGACCGCCTCGGGCACGAAGCCGAGTGCGAATCGATAGATGCCGTACGTACCCAGCTTCAGTAGCACGCCGGCCAGGATGACCGATCCGGCCGTCGGCGCCTCGGTGTGCGCCAGCGGCAGCCACGTATGCACCGGGAACAGCGGCACCTTGACGGCGAAGCCAAGCATGAGCGCCAGCAGCACCAGGGCCTGGGCCTCGACGGGCATCTGCATCGCCGTCGTGGCGAGCGTGGGAATGTCGAACGTCCACACGCCCTCGAGGCTGCGGTGGTGGAAGACGACGTAGACGAGGCCCGCCAGCGCGATGATGGAGCCCGTGAACGTGTACAGGAAGAACTTCGTCGCCGCCCGCTTGCGGTTGCTCGAGCCGTAGAGGTTGATCAGGACGTACAGCGGCAGCAGCGTGAACTCGAAGCACACGTAGAAAACCAGCAGGTCGGTGGCGGCGAACACGCCCACCATCGCCGCCTGGAGGCCGGTCAGCCAGCCGTAGAAGACCTTGGGATTGTCCTTCACCGCCGAAAAGCTGCCGAAGACGCAGATCGGCCCGAGCAGCACGGTCAGCGCAATGAGCAGCAGCGAGACGCTGTCGACGCCCACGCCCACGCGAAGGCCCATGTCGGCGATCCAGTCGTAGCTGCCCACGAACTGCAGGTCGCCACCCCGGCTCCAATCGAACTTCCAGAGCGCCACCAGCATCGGCCCGATCGGAACGAGCGAGCCGATCGCCGCGATGGCGCGTGCGTTCCGCGAAGGAGTAAACGCGATCGCACCCGCGGCCAGCAGGGGAATCAGGATGAGCAGGTAGAGCAAGCTCACGTCAGACCGTCCCCCTCGTCACAGCAACGCCACCAGGACCACGAGTGCCAGCAGAACGGCCGACCCGGCCACCATGCCGGTCGCATAGCCGTGCATCACGCCGTCCTGCGACGGACGCAGCATCGAGCCCAGCCACCTCGGAAGCGAGCCCATGAGATCGACCAGTCCATCGATCACGAGCTTATCGAACGCGTGGAACACGTGGCTGAACACCAGAAGCGGCTTGACGATCGCGATGTGGTACAACTCGTCGACGTACCACTTGTTTTCCGCCCACCTGGGGATCGGCCCGAACCGGGCGGCGACCGCGTCCATGCGCACCTTGGCGGGCTCCACGCGGTTGCCGAGACCCAGGCTCCACGCGCCCTTGGGGCCGTGGAACCATGCCGCGGCCAGGATGCCGAGCAGTCCGAGCCCGGCCGACACGTAGTACATGATCTTGAAGGGGTCTTGGCCGAGCAGCGTGCCCGCCTCGGCATGAGCATCACCGTGATCATCGCCGTACTCGTCGCCGTACGTCGCGCTCGCGGCGGGCGCCGACGACTCTTCTGGCTTCGCACCGTCGGCGTCGCCCTTCTTGTCGCCATGCGACAGGCCGGGCGAGGGATACGCCGCCGTCGAGTACTTGACCATCGTGCCGGCCCAGCCGTGGTCTTCCTTCTTGTTCACGAAGTACAAGCTGGCCACCAGGATCGTGCCCGCGGCCAGGATGGCCATCGCGCCGTTCATGGCCCAGCCGGGTGCGTGCGGGTGGAAGCCGGTGTGCAGGGTGTCGCCGGGCTCTTCGTCTTCGGTCGCGTGGTGAGCGTGGGCGTCGTGCCCGTGATCATCTCCATGATCGTCGCCGTGATCGTCATCACCCGGCTCGAAGTGCCGGGGCCCGACGAACACGCGGAAGAACACGCGGAACGTGTAGTACGCCGTCATGCAGGCCGTCAGCAGCAGCAGCAGGCCGATGAAGTATGCGCCGCCGATCATCTCGCCCGGCGTCGCGAACGCCTGGGCCAGGATCATGTCCTTCGAGAAGTACCCGGCGGTGAAGGGCACGCCGCTCAGGCTCAGGCAGCCGATGAGCATGCACACGCCCGTGATGCCGAAGCCCTTCATCCACATCACGCCGCTCAGGCGGCGGAGGCTGAGCTGGCCGCCAAAGCCGTGCATGACGGCGCCGCAGCACAAGAAGAGCGTGGCCTTGAAGAACGCGTGGGTGAACACGTGGAAGACGGCGCCGGTCGTGCCCAGCAGGCCCAGCCCGGCGAACATGAAGCCCAGCTGGCTGATCGTGCTGTAGCCCATGATCCGCTTGATGTCGTACTGGGCGAACTCGATGGTCGCCGCCCAGAATGCCGTGATGGCGCCGCTCCAGGCCACCACCGTCAGCGCGATCATCGCATCGTCGGCGGCGTACAGCGGGAACATGCGGGCGATGAGGTACACGCCCGCGGTGACCATCGTCGCCGCGTGGATCAGGGCCGACACCGGGGTCGGGCCCTCCATCGCGTCGGGCAGCCAGACGTAGAAAAAGAGCTGGGCGCTCTTGCCGAAGGCGCCCGCGGTCAGCAGCAGCGGGATGACCACCACCACCCAGGTGTTCCCGATTGCCTCGCCGTTGCCGTCGATGCCCTGGGCGACCATGTCGAACAGCTTGTCGAACTCGAGCGTGCCGAAGACGACGAACGTCGCGCCGATGGCCATCAGAAGGCCGAGGTCGCCGATGCGGTTGATGATGAAGGCCTTCTTGGCGGCCGCCACCGCCTCGGGCTTCTTGTAGAAGTAGCCGATGAGCAGGTAGCTGCACAGGCCCACGCCCTCCCAACCAAGGAAGAGCAGCAGCAGGTTGTCGGCCATCACCAGCGTCGACATGCTGAACACGAACAGGTTGAACGCGAAGAAGAACCGGCAGTAGCCCAGGCCCTTGTCGTGCTCGACGTACTCAGTCGAGTACAGCCCGATCACCGTCGCCAGCCCGCTCACGAACAGCATCCAGAGCATGGACAGGCCGTCCATGTAGAACGCAAAGTTGGCAATGATGCTGGCGTCGCTGTCGGCGCCAATGCTGGCGTGGATCCAGCGGAAGATCGTGGCGATGCCGTAGTTGTCCTGGCCGCCCAGGAACGCCATCAAGGCCGTGACGAAGCCGCCGGCCAGAAGCCCCACCGTCAGATAGCCGGGGAACTTGTTCTTGACGTTCAAGCAGGCGCAGGCCAGGCACAGCGCGGCGCCCAGCAGCGGCAGGCACGGCATGAGCGCCACCCACAGAGGTGCGTCGCCGCTGACGAGGTAGGGCCCGTCGGCCGCGGCCAGCATCGTCGAGAAGGACAAGGGCAGTTGGCTCGAGAGCATGGTCATCCCTTGAGCTCCGTCCACGCCTCGGCGCTCAGCGAGTCACGCTTGCGGAAGAGGAACACCACCAGCGCGAGCGCCAGTGCTGCCTCGGCCGCCGCCACCGTGAGCACGAAGATCACGAACGTCTGGCCGTCGTAGTTCAGGTGGAACCGGCTGAAGGCGATCAAGGCGATGCCCGCGGCCTGGAACATCATCTCCGTGCACAGGAACATGATGATCAGGTTCCGGCGGGTCAGGAAGCCGACCAGCCCGAGCGTGAACATGGCAACCGATACGAACAGGTAGTGCGCGAGCACGCCCTCGCCCATCGCCTGGGGGAACGCAGACTGCGCGAGCAACTGCACGGGGGCGAGCACCTCAAGCATGCGGCTGCCCCCCATCGGCGTTGCCGTCGGCCAGCGCCGCCGCAGCGGCCGCCTTGGCTTCTTCGTCGATCTGCGCGAACTTGCGCGCGAGCACGACGGCGCCCAGCATGGCCATCAGCAGGATCACGCCGGCGATCTCGATCGTGCCGGGATAGTCGCCAAGCAGGTTGAAGGCCAGGCCCTCGGTGTTCGTCGGGACGACCGAGTCGGGAAGGGCCACCTGCCGCGTGCCGCCGCCCGCCGTCTCGACCACGGCGCTGCCGCCGTCTTCCGTGATGCCCGTCACGCGATCGCCGCGCTCGATCAGGTCGGCCCGGACGAGGTCCTTCTCGATCTTGCCAGGCAGCCGCTCGAGCACGGCGATCTGGGCCTGGGCGGCCTCTGCCTCGGTCTGCGGCGAGACCTGATTCACGCCGGTGAAGAGCATGGCCGTCAGCGTGGCCAGCAGGGCGAAGCTGGCGATCGTCGCGGTGATTGGCCCGCGGCCGACCGCGTCGTAGTCGGCCATGCCCTCTTCCTGTCCTTCCATCTGGCTCTGGCTGGCCAGCATGATGACGAAGAGGTAGGTAATCAGGATTGCGCCGGCGTAGATGATGACCAGCGCGAACGCCATGAACTCGGCCGCGAGCAGGATGTACAGCCCGGCCGTCGCGAGGATGCTGAGGATGAAGTAGAGCGCCGCGTACACGGGCCGCCGGTGCGTGATGACCTGCAGGCACGAGCCGAGCGCGATGACCGCCAGCACGTGGAAGGCCGGGTTGGGCAGAGGCCCCTCGCCCGCCAGCGACGCCGCCCCAAGGGCCACGATCAGGATGCCCACGCCCGTCGCGGCGATGATGCCGCCGATCAGGCTGGCCTGGAACCGTCGCCGGGGCACCGAGAGCGCCACGCCGGCGCCGCAGGTGGCCAGTGCGACGAACAGCAGCACGGGATGAACGATCATGTCCATAGGCTGAGCGGCGAATCGGACCGAGCCATCGAAGGCCCCGTGTGCATGGCAAGGCCGGGGCGGTCCCGGCTGGCAGAGTGAGGGCTCACAGTAGATCAACGCCCACCGACCTTCCACCGGCAACGCCCGCGCGCCGCCATCGCGCGGTCGATTCGGGGGCCTTCCCCATCGCCCTATGCTCGCCCCGTGCCGGCCGCCGACTGGAAGCGACACGTTCCCAACGCCCTGACCATCGCCCGCCTGGCGATGGCGGCGGCGCTGGTCGCGCTGCTCGCGCTCCTGCCGCCACTCGAAGGCCGGACCGGGCCGCAACCGGCGATCCTCGCCGCGGCGGTACTCTTCGTGCTGGCCGCCATCACCGACGCCCTCGACGGCTACCTGGCGCGCAAGTGGCAGGCCATCAGCGTCTTCGGCCGCATCATGGACCCCTTCGCCGACAAGCTGCTGGTCCTGGGGGCCGTCGTCATGCTGGCGACTCCGCAGTTCCAGATCGGCTCCGAGGGCGGCACAACGATGGCGGCGGGCTTCACGGGCTGGATGGCCGTCGTCATCCTGGGCCGCGAGCTGCTCGTGACCTCGATCCGCGGTGTGTTCGAGTCCCGGGGCGTCGATTTCTCCGCCTCGGCCTCGGGCAAGGCCAAGATGATCGCCCAGAGCGTGGCCATCCCCGCGTGCCTGCTCGCCGCCGGCGTCTGGGCCAGCGATCCGCCCGCGTGGGCAGCCTGGTTCGCCACGCTGGCCGCATGGGGCACTACCCTCGTGACCGCGGCCTCGGCCGTCCCCTACGTCCAACGGGCCCTGCGCACCAGCGGGTCCCAACCGATACAGGAACACCCGTGATCACCAAACCCGACGGCAACCTGCGATGGGTCACCTTCTTCGGCCTGGGCCACATGCGGCCCTTCCCCGGCACGTGGGGCTCGCTGCCGCCGGTGCTGCTGGCGATCCTGCTGGTGCTCGCCCTGCCCGCCGAAGCCCACAGGATGTCCGTCCGCCTGGTGATGCTGCCGATCGCCATCGCGTTCACCCTGTCCTGCGTGCTGCTCGGAGACAAGGCCGAGGCTCGCTTCGGCCGCAAGGACCCCAGCCAGGTCGTGTCGGACGAAGTCGCCGGTATGGCGCTGTGCCTGGCGCTCATGCCGGTCCCGGGCAATGACCTGCTGAGCATCGGCACGCTGCTGCTGGCGTTCATCTACTTCAGGGCGCTGGACATCGTCAAGCCCTGGCCGGCGAACCGGTTGCAGGCCGTGCCGGGCGGCTGGGGCGTCGTGCTCGACGACCTGATGGCCGGCTTCCAGGCCGCGTTGCTGCTGTGGTTCGCGTTCTTGATTGCGCAGATCTGACGAGAGCGAACGAAAAAGCCCGGGGCTCGGCCCAGGCTCTCCGCAATCGCTCGACGCGCTAGACGCGCTCGCTCACACGTCCATCAAGATCCGCTCGGGGTTCTCGATGCAGTTCTTGATCGTCACCAGGAATTGCACGGCTTCGGCCCCGTCGATGATGCGGTGGTCGTAGCTGACCGCCAGGTACATCATGGGCCGCAGCGCGATGCTGCCCGGGTTGTTTGGGTCCTCGACCGCACGCTTCTTGATCGTGTGCATGCCCAGGATGGCCGACTGCGGCGGATTCAGGATGGGCGTGCTCATGAGGCTGCCGAAGACGCCGCCGTTGGTGATGGTGAAGGTGCCGCCGGTCATCTCATCGATCGTGAGCTTGCCGTCGCGGGCCTTGACGGCAAGCTCCTTGATGCCGCTCTCGATCTGGGCGAACGAGAGCTGCTCGGCGTTGCGAAGCACCGGGACCACAAGACCCTTCGGGCTGGCGACCGCGATCGCCACGTCGCAGTAGTCGTGCGTCTGGATCACGGGCTTGCCGCTGTCGTCCTCGGCGATGAAGCCGTTGACCAGCGGGAAGGCCTTGAGGCCCTGCACCACGGCCTTTACGAAGAACGACATGAAGCCAAGGCCCACGCCGTGCTTCTTCTCGAAGTCTTCCTTGTACTGCTTGCGCAGGTCCATGACGGCGGTCATGTCGACCTCGTTGAAGGTCGTGAGCATGGCCGCCGTGTGCTGGGCCTCGACGAGCCGGTTGGCTACGCGCTGGCGCAGCGGCGTCATCTTGTCGCGGTGCACGCCTCGCGCGGTAGCGCTGCCGTTTGACGAGCCATTGCTCGTCGCACCGTTGCCCTGCGGAGCAGACTGGAGGTACGCCAGCACGTCCTGCTCGCGGATGCGCCCGCCCGCGCCGGTGCCCTTGATCGAACCGAGATCGACGCCGTGGGCGCCAGCAACCTTCTCGGCCAGCGGCGTGGCCTGTCCCGGCTGGCCGCGATCGACCCGTGCCTGCGGCACGCGCTCGGTCTCCGCGGCTTTCTCTTGCGTCGCGGTCGTTGAGCCTCCAGTTTCGCCGGCGCCGTCAGACGCTTGCCGCTTCTCGCCCTTACCGGTACTCGACTTGGTTTCGGCCTGCTTCTCGGGCTGCTGCTCGTGCGAAGACGCCGACGACTCGGCCTTCTTCTCGCCCGATCCACCACCGGGCTTCTCGGCCGACTCGTCGATCTCGCCGACCGACGAGCCCACCTCGACCTCGTCGCCCTCGGCAGCGCCGTGCTTGATGACGCCGGCGGCGGGCGCGGGGACCTCCATCGTGATCTTGTCGGTCTCGAGCTCGAGCACCGTCTGGTCGCGCTCGACGTACTCGCCGTCGGCCACGCTCCACGCGGCGATCACGCCGCTGGTGATGGACTCGCCGACCTCCGGAATCACGATCTTGGTTGCCATCTGTGGCGCTCCTGCGACCCTCCCGGGCCGAATCGGGAAGAGGCTAGGCCGACACGCGGACCAGCTTGGGGCCCGTCGTGCTCGGCTGCTTCTCGTCGTCCTTGTCCAGCGAGCCGATGGCCTCGGCAATGAGTTGTGCCTGCTCGGCCTTGTGCCGACGCTTGCTGCCCGTCGCCGGGCTCGCACTCGCCCGGCGGCCGATGTACCCCAGATCGCCCTGGGGCAAGAGGCCGGCAAGGTTCTGGCGCATCTTGTCGGCGATGAACTGGTACGCGCCCATGTTTCGCGGCTCTTCCTGCACCCAGGTCACTCGCTCGGCCTTCGCATAGCGCTCGAGGATGCCGCGCAGCAGGTCGTTGTGCAGCGGGTAGAGCTGCTCGACGCGGATGATCGCGACGTCCTCGCGGCCGATCGCGTCACGCCGCTCGGCCAGCTCCCAGTAGATCTTGCCGCTACACAGGATCACGTCGCGGACCTTGCTCGGGTCGGCGCTCTTCGCACTCTTGCCGTTGTCTCCCGAAGATCCGCCGCTGGCATCGCCATCGAAACGCGGGTCCTCGAGGATCTCCATGAACCGGCCGCGCGTGAGCTCCTCGATCTTGCTCGTCGCCGTACGGATCAGGCTCTTTGGCGTCATCACCACCAGCGGCTTGCGGAAGGGCCGGCGGACCTGCCGACGCAGCATGTGGAAGGTCTGCGCCGCCGTCGTCGGGTAGCACACCTCGATGTTGTCGTCAGCGCACGCTTTCAGGAAGCGCTCGAGCCGGGCCGACGAGTGCTCGGGCCCCTGGCCCTCGTACCCATGGGGCAGCAGCATGACCAGGCCCGACCAGCGGTCCCACTTCAGCTCGGCGCTGGTGAGGAACTGATCGATGATGACCTGCGCACCATTGACGAAGTCGCCGAACTGCGCCTCCCAGACGACGAGCATGTTCGGATCGCTCAGCGCGTATCCGTACTCGAAGCCCATCACGCTGAATTCTGATAGCGGGCTGTCGTACACGCAGAACTTCGCCTGCGCGAGCCTGCCGTCGGGTCCGGGCTGCAGCGGCTCGAGCCCCGTGCCCGGCTCGCCCACCGAGCGGATGTGGTTGAGCGGCATGTAGCTCTCGGCGCTCTGGCTATCGACCAGCACCGCATGGCGGTGGCTGAACGTGCCGCGACGGCTGTCCTGTCCGCTCAGGCGAACCGGCACGCCCTCGAGCAGCAGCGTGCCGTACGCGAGACTCTCGGCGTCGGCATAGCTGATGTCGCCGGTCTCGGGCAGCGACTTGCGCTCGGCCAGCAGCTTCTTGAGCTTGCGGTGCACGTTGAACTCATCGGGCACCGACCCAAGCGCATCGCAGACTTCCTTGAGCGTGTCCATCGCGACGGCGGTCGACTTGTGCTCGAAGCTGTACTTATGCGTCATGCCCACCCACCGAGCGCTTCCGGGGTCGATGGTCGGGTCGTAGGGCGACTGCTTGGCCGCCTCCTGCGCCTGCTCGAGCGACGCGTCGAGCTGCTTGCGGATCTGCTCCATATCGTCGTCGGAGATGACGCCGTCGGCCAGCAGTCGTTCGGCGTACCCGTTCAGCACGCTCTTCTTCTTCTTGATCAGGCCGTAGAGCACGGGCTGCGTGAAGCTGGCCTCGTCCTGCTCGTTGTGCCCGAAGCGGCGGTAGCAGTGCATGTCGATGAAGATGTCCTTCTTGAACGTCTGGCGGTATTCGACGGCCAGTAGGGCCGCCATCACGCAGGCGTCGGGATCTTCACCGTTCACGTGCAGCACGGGCGCGCCGACGATCTTGCCGACGTCGGTGCAGTACCGGCTCGAGCGGCCGTCGCGCGGCGACGTCGTGAAGCCGATGAGGTTGTTGACGACGACGTGGATCGTGCCGCCCGTCGCGTAGCCCTCGAGCTGGGAGAAGTTCAGCGTCTCGGCGACCACGCCCTGGCCGATGACCGCCGCATCGCCGTGGATGACAACCGGCGCGACGCGGGTGCGGTCCTTGTCGCCGCGGTGGCGCTGCTTCGCGCGCGTGCGGCCCTGCACCACCGGGCCCACGGCCTCGAGGTGGCTGGGGTTGCTGCTGAGCGCCACGTGCAGGGCGCGGCCGTTGGGGAAGCGCCGCTCGCTCGAGTAGCCGCGGTGGTACTTCACGTCGCCGCCGCCCTGGGTGTAGTCCTCTTCCCAGGTGTCCTCGAACTCGGTGAAGATCTGCTCGTAGCTCTTGCCCAGCACGTTGTTGAGCACGTTCAGCCGGCCGCGGTGGGCCATGCCGATGACGACTTCCTCGACCGCGTGCTCGCTGTAGTGCTCCAGTACGCCGTTGACCAGCGGGATGAGCGTCTCGCTGCCCTCCAGGCTGAAGCGCTTGTCGCCCGGGTAGCGGCGGCCCAGGAACTTCTCGAACATCTCGCTCTGCAAGAGCTGCCGCAGGATGTGCACGCGCCGGCCCGAGTCGAACGCGATCGATCCGCCATGCCGCTCGCACCGCTCGACGAGCCAGGCACGCTCGGCCCGGCTGGGCACGTGCATGATCTCGGCGCCGATGGTCGAGCAGTACGTCCGCTCGAGCCGCTCGATCGCCTCGCCAAGCGTCAGCGGCCCCTCCATCCCCAGCCGGTCGGCGTTGATGGTCCGGCCGAGATCCGACTCGCTCAGCCCGTGCTCGGTCAGGTCGAGGCACGCCACCGGGTCGCTCGGCCGGCCGAACGGGTCGAGCTTGGCCGCCAAGTGCCCCATATCGCGGTAGGCGAACACGAGGTCATCGACCTTGGCGTGGAAGTCGCTGTCGGCGTCGCCGCCGGAGCTGCCCGTGGGCGCTCCGCTGCCGCCGCCGAGCTCGAAGCCCTGGAAGAACGCCCGCACGTTGGGAGCGACCGACTCTGGGTTCTCGAGATAGCTCGCGTAGGCCTGATCAAGGAACTGGGCGTTCCAGCCATTGACCGAGGCGGGCACGGCACGGGGTCCGTCGGACATAGGGATTACCCTCGGAGTCCACTGTCGTTCGGGGCCCCCACCCCGCGTAAAACGCCGCGAGGCCGTGCCCCGGACCTGTTCACCTAAGTCTATCCAATCGGTCCACGCGGATTCGTTCTTTGGACCTTCTGGACGAGCCAACCGGAGGGCGGACGGGGGTATTCGGGGGTGGGGAAGCGACGAAGGCACGAAGCGACGGAGCGACGAAGGGAAGAGCAGGGCAGGCCGGCTTCCGACCACCCCTTCGTCGCTCCGTCGCTGCGTCGCTCCGTCGCTGTCTTCCTCAACACCCCGCGGTAAACGCATCCTGGAACGCCAGGAAGTCGAAGATCGTCAGCTCGCCGTCGCCATCGAAGTCGGCGAGTGGGTCGCCGTCCTGAAAGAGATTGAGGAAGGTCAGGAAGTCGAAGATGGTGAGGGCGCCGTCGAGGTCGAGGTCCACCTCGCAGATGAGGCACTCGAAGTCGTAGGCGTAGCCCACCCCGGTGATGGAACCGCCGGAGGCGCCATCGGGAGCTCCGACCAAGGCGTGTTCGCCGTTCGCAACCACGCTTGCGCCCGCGCGACCTCCGAGGCTGCCCGACTCGGGAAGCCTCCCGGACTGAAACCACCGCCCGTCGCTGTCGCGCTGAAACACGTACGCACCTGACCTGCCGGGCGCGCCCACCAGCAATCTTCCATCGGACAAGGACAGCGATGACCCGAACACATCGTTGCGTCGAACCGGATCATCGTGGGTGAATTGCTGTCGGAGCACCCAACGGCCGTCATCCAGTTCGTACGAATAGACCTCGCCCTGGCCTTGAAACCTTCCCTCAGCAATTGGTGCACCTGCAAGAAGCGTCTGCCCATCCGTTGCAAGTGACGCGCCCAGACGCGGGCGATTGGTGTCCGGATCCGGTGGGAGTAGCTTTTCAGAGAACGAAAAGCTAACTGTGTCGGTTCGCTCGTACACATAAATAGCGCCAACATTTGCGGCAATAGTGTCGTCGAACGGTGCGCCAATGAATAGCCAGTCTTCGGTCATCACCATCTCATTACCGAAGGATCGGATGCCGCCTGGAGCGCTCGGCGGAATGAGGCGATCACGCAAGAGCCACTCGTCTCCAACACGCTCGAACACGTACGCATCAGCGTCCTGCTCGACGAGCGCGACGTCGCCCTGGAGCAACACCGACGAACCAAACTCGCTGGCAAACCGCGGCGCGGGCGATGCCAGCCGGTCCATTTCCTGCCACGAGCCTTCCGAGTACTCGTAGACGTAGACCCCGCCCGCGTCGGGCAGCACGTAATCGGCATAGATCGAACCGACGATCAGGCGCGTGCCATCCACCGACATCGACGTCCCGAACCCGTCGCCGAACGCGGCTTCCGGCGGCACGATGGTCTGGGTG